>JAQTZZ010000028.1 GCA_028687545.1 Candidatus Wallbacteria bacterium | reverse complement strand
AAATTTTACTATAGGGTTAAGGCAGGTTATTTTCGACAGATATTTATGTTTCGGCAAGATGTTTTTTGACAGGAATAACATCGGGCATTTACACAATGTTTTGTTAAACTTCACCCCGCGCTTGCCGAGCACTTCGCAGCCGTCCACAACTCTCGTGAAGCAGACGTAATAATCGATGATCTCAGTATTCCCGCTCCTGTCTGTGCGATAGACTGGAGTGATTTTCCGCAGAACCGCGTCTACAGGCAGTCCGCCGTGCGCTTCCAGATATTCGCAGGCGATTTCCAGGGCGCGCTCACTGGTGAAGGAAACCGGTTTTCCGGAATCCTGATAATCTGCAAAGACTGCTCCTGATTCCAGGACTCTGATGCCAGGTTCGCTCTTTTCGCCTCTCCCGGAAACATCGGGGGTTGAAACCAGCCTGGGCAGAGAAAATTCTGCTTTGGCGTTGAAAAGGTCACCTGAGCGTTCGCCTGAGCGGATGGCCTTGCCGTTAATCAGGTTATTGATGATCTGGTTGATGATGTCCACCCAGTTGGGGGCTGGTGCGGGAGCCGGGTTTGGCGCGGGATTGGGTGCAGGGTTCGGAGCAGGATTTGGAGCTGGATTCGGGTTGGGACTGGGAACAGGCGCAGGAGAAGGATTAGGATTCGGGCTTGGTACATATGGATTGGGACTTGGAGAAGGACTGGGGGAGGGACTTGGAGATGGGCTTGGAGAAGGACTTGGAGATGGATCTGGATGCGGATTTGGGGAAGGAGTGGGATTATCGTCTCCGCCGTATTTGTAATAATGATCTTTGGTCTGGGCAGCCCAGCGGCAGCAGTCTGACGGAATGGTATAAGGTTCGAAATGCTGGGCTTTTTTCCAGGCAGTCACAAAGCGTTCTGCTCCGTCCTTTCCTGGTTCGTAGCCTTTGATTTCGTCGCAGAAATTCTTGTTAACAATCTCATCGATCTCGTCCAGGCCGACTGTATAATAACCGCAGACGCTTTCCAGGATGCCGTTGCCGAAGCAGCGCTCCCAGATTTTGGGCTGGACTACGAGGCAGGAGCTGAAAATATAATTCCTGACATTCTTGCCAGTGATCTGCTCGTTGGAGATGAAGTCCATATTGCTGTCGTCGCCCCAGGCCACTGAGCCTTCGTTGCCGTGGCCGCTGAAACGCACTATATCCACGGGCTGGGACGGATTGAAATATTCATGCTTGATGTTGTCGTTTTCCGAGAAAACGACCAGTTCGTAGCCCTGGGACTTCATCCAGTCCCTGAATTCATAGGTGTCCTTGTTGGAAAGGCCGCCGCTGTCGTCCGCCAGGCAGATCATATTTTTGGCTTGCGCTGATGTGACCAGGAAAAAGAAGAACAGAAGAAAAGAAGCGATTGTTCTGCAGTCCATACTTATTCCCCCCACTTATACTGATTTAATTATAGTGCGGTTCCTGAATTTATCAACCGCTTTGCCAGCCTTCTTTCAGATAAGTATTTTCCGGATCAGGGGGTTTGACAAGCATAATTCTGAGGCATTTAGCGGCAATTTGATAACAGGAATTTTCAATTAATTATTTGCTTGCTGCAAGAGGTTGGTATGTTAGTATGTTGGCAAAAGATTCCGGAATTTATTCTTCAACCTACTAACCTACAAACATACCAACATATAAACTACAATCAGATTATCCGCGATGTGCGGAGCACATGTATGAATCAAGTTAAATCATGATACCATCGTCCTGATCTGAAGCGCCAGAACATCACAATCAGTTTGGGTGCTTCCAGAGCCATGATCACTCCATAGACCCATTCAGCCGGCTGATGCAGGATAAAGGCCACAATATACCCGGCAGGGAGCTGGACAGCCCAGATCGACAGCACATCGAACCAGAAGCAGAATCCTGTGTCTCCTGAAGCTCTGAACACGCCCATGAAAAAGACGATTGTCACAGAGACGAACGGCAGGAACACACTATAAGCGCTGAGCATGTTCAGGGTGGTACTCGCCACTACTGGAGTTATTTCATACAGTGACAGGAATGGCCTGGCAGTCATACTGATTAGAATCCCGGCCAGAATCCCCACCAGAACAGAAATCCGGCCCAGATAACTGGAGTACCGCTCAGCCAGATCCCTTCTCTTTTCACCAATGGCTTTGCCTACCAGTACTGCTCCACCTGATGCCTGCCCGACGAAGAGAACAAAGGCCAGCCTTTCCATGGCGTTCGTGATGCCGACTGATGCAGCAGCCTGGGTGCTGATATGAGGATAGATAGCTTGAATCGAAACCATTCCGAATGACCAGAAGATCTCATTGCCGATCACAGGCAGCACTACAGTAAAATAGCCCCTTAGGAATCTAAGATCCAGACCCTTCAGTTCAGTGAATCCCGGCGCGATGTCCGATCTTTTATTGAGGATGAAAAACACGAGGAGCAGGCATTCCAGGGCTCGCGCGAAATCCGTTCCCAGGGCTGAACCGATCACTCCCAGGCGTGGAAATCCCCAGTGCCCGTAAATCATTGCATAATTCAGTGCGATGTTGGTGATTACTCCGATCAGACTGATGATTGTGGGCATCACTGCTGATTCGGTGCTGCGCAGCAGATTGGTCAGGCAGAACGAGGCTGCTGTGAATATATAGGCAAGTGCCACATAGGCGAGGTAACTTCCTCCGACCTTGATTACCGCCAGATCCCGTGAAAAGAGCGAAAGCAGCCGCTCAGGAATGCAGAGAGCCGGGATCATGAATCCGATCCCGCCCAGCAGCGACAGGATCATGGCTACAGTCGAATAGCGCCGGATACCAGGGAGATCTTTTTTCCCCCAGAACTGGGATACGAAAATTCCGGTTCCAGTATTCACTCCGACCAGGAAGAGTATATTCAGAAAATAGATCTGATTAGCAAGGGAAACCGATGCCAGGGCAGTTTCACCCAGCTGCCCGACCATCAGGGTGTCGAAGAAATTCAACGAGGAAATGATCAGGTTTTGCAGAGCCACAGGAATGGCGATCCGCAGTAGACTCGGTAGAAAATCCCGGAATCCGTTGCTGGTCATCAGAAGTATTTATCACATTCTGAGGCGGGATGCCAGTAACATTTTTATCACCATGCATGCCGCGGAATGCCGCGGGCATTTTATTGCAATCAAGCCAATCACGGCCATAATTAAATTAGAACCGGAGAGCACAACCGGTCGGCATGTAACGAGTATACGAGTAACAAGGAGGGAGTATGAAAAGAACGGGTACAGGTTTCGGGAAATCGTTTCTGGTTCTGTCGATCATCTTAATCACCCTGAGTTATGCTGGCACACTGCAGGCTGCTGACAAGGCCTGGACGATCATGATTTATGTCGATGCAGACAACAGTCTGCAGGAAGCACTGATGGAAGATGTGAATGAGATGGAAATGGTCGGTTCTTCAGATGATGTGAACATAGTCGTGGAGATTGACCGGCTGAACAAGAACATGAAAGGATTCAAGGGAGAACCTTGGGACAACACGCGCAGGTATTTCATAAAAAAAGACGATGACAGCAAGGAAATAAAGTCTGAACTGCTTGAGAACATGCCTGAGCAGAACATGGGCGATCCCCAGACCCTGGTTGATTTCATCAAATTCTGCCATGAAAAATATCCAGCTCAGAAATACGCCCTGATCCTGGAGAACCACGGGGACGGCTGGAGAAAGGCTAACCGGGGCACTGACCGTGGAATCTGCGAAGACGACACAAGCAATGACAAGCTCACTTTGCCTGAACTGAAGAGCGCTCTGGAACTGGGGACCTGCGGACTCGGGAAAAAATTTGACGCCATGGAATTCGATGCCTGCCTGATGGCCATGCTGGAGGTCTCCTCACAGATCAGAAATTACGTGGAATTCGCCTCGTTCTCCCAGGAGGAGGAACCAGGTGCCGGTAACCCCTACGACAAACTTCTTACCCAGATCAAGGGATCAACTGACGGGAAAGGCTTTGTGATGGCTGTTGTTCAGACTTATCTCGACTCATACTCAAGCAATGTCACCAAGTCCGCAGTGGACATGTCCAAGCTCCCGGCGCTGGAGAAAGCGGTCGACGAGTTCGCCAAAACCAGCATTGAGAAGATGAAGGACGCTGCCCCTGGGATCAAGGCCGCAATCGATGAAACAAAGAGCTTCAGGATCGCCACATACAAGGATTTCGACGATTTCATTGACCGTTTCAATGCCAAATATCATGACCAGCAGATCAGGGACAAGGTAGTTGCAGCGCATGCCGCTTTCATGGCAGCAGTGATCAAGAACGGCAAGACAGAAAACGCCAACGGTCTCTCGATCTGGATCCCCAAAGACAAGGCTGAATTCAAATCCAGGCCCGATTATCTCGAACTGGAAATGAATCTTTCTACAGCCTGGGGGGAATTTTTAGGAAATTACTTCGAAAAAGCCTTGACCGGAAATTAATCCTCAATCTGTCTGAATTGATAAAAGCCCGTCATCTGGCGGGCTTTTTTGTTTCCTGTCCACACAGTTCGGAAATTATCATCCCTGCGAAAATCAGCACTCCGCCCAGCAGGATTTTCAGCGTCAGTTTTTCCCCCAGGTAGAGCCAGCTCGTGAGGCCTGCAAAGACTGGTTCAAAGGAGTAAATGATTGAAGCCGTGACTTCGGATAGATATTTCTGATAGGCGTTCTGCACAATCAGCACGAACGTGGTCGCGATCAGTGCGCAGAAGAGCAGAGCCCGCCAGACGACGATGCTTTCCGGAATTTCGAATACTCCGCTTCCAGCAGAAATCAGCGTGTTGATCACTGCCACCACCAGCATCTGGATAAAGGTCAGCGGCAGCGGATCGAATTTCCGGGAATAGATATTGATCAGAATGATGTGGATCGCATAGGCGATAGCGCAGAAAAAAGTCCAGATGTCCCCGGGATTCAACGTGAAATTGTCGCTGACAGTAAGCAGGGCAAGACCCGTGGTTGCAAGAGCTACTGCCGCGATATGCTGCAGCCTGGGAGTGGATTTTCTGCCGATCGCAAGGAATATCGGCACCATTACAATGTAAAGGCCGGTGATGAAAGCGCTTTTCGAGGGGGTGGTAAAGAGCAGTCCGTATGTCTGAAAATCATAGCCGAGTGTGAGTGCCAGACCCAGCCAGAACCCAGCCAGCAGTAACGGACCGTTTATTTTAAAGATCCTGCGGTAAAAAAACGGAATTATCGCCAGAGTGGCGATCAGAAAGCGCCAAGACAGGAAAGTATAGACATTGACCAGGGAGATCCCTTCCTTGACCAGGACAAAGGTCAGCCCCCAGAAAAAGGAAACCAGCAGCAGGAGCAGCATGGCTTTGCGCTTGTTATCTACCATGGATGTCAGCTGAATAATTCGCTTTGATCAGGCTCAGGTTTGTCACTGTCCGGGACCGGCAGTCCCAGGTGCCTGTAAGCCATGCCGGTAGCCACCCTGCCGCGCGGAGTGCGCTTTAAAAAACCGATTTTGATCAGATAAGGTTCATATACGTCGTAAATATTTTCGCCTTCTTCGCCCAGTGCGACAGCCAGCGTGTCGAGCCCTAAAGGCCCTCCTCCGTAATTGTGGATCAGAATTTCCAGGATTTTGCGGTCAAGTTCGTCCAGCCCCTGGCTGTCAATTTCCAGCATGTTCAGCGCCTGGTCCGCGACTTCGCCTGTGATGCATCCTGAAGCCCTGATCTGGGCATAGTCGCGTACCCGCTTCAGAATCCGGGTGACGATCCTGGGAGTACCCCGTCCCCTGCGGGCGATCTCCTCAGCGCCTTCCTTCGTGATCTCGATTGAAAGACGCTTTGCAGCAGACAGCACAATTTCCTGCAGTTCATCCTGTTCGTAATAATCAAGTCTCAGAAGGACCCCGAAGCGGGTACGCAGCGGGGAACTGAGCATACTGGGCCTGGTGGTGGCTCCGATCAGGGTGAAAGGTTCGAGCTTGAGCGAGATGTTCCTTGCCGATGGCCCTTTACCCATGATGATGTCCACCTTGAAATCCTCCATCGCTGAGTACAGAACTTCCTCCACTACCCGGTTCGTGCGGTGGATTTCATCGATGAAGAGTATGTCGCGGGATTTCAGATTAGTGAGAATGGCAGCCAGATCGCCTACCCGTTCCAGGGCCGGGCCTGTGGTAGCGCTCAGATTGACTCCGAGCTCAGAGCAGATCAGATGTGCCATCGTAGTCTTGCCGAGCCCTGGCGGCCCTGAGAGCAGAACATGGTCCAGCGGCTCACCCCGCTGTTTCGCGGCTTCGATGAAGAGAAGTATCTTTTCCTTGGCTTTGCCCTGTCCGATATATTCGGAAAAGTCCCTGGGCCTGAGCTGCGGGAGCGGAGTATCCTCAGCGATCGTGTTCTGATCAAGTATTTCTTTCTGAATCTGGCTCATTTACTTAGCGCCCCCAGCATCAGACGAATTTTTTCCTCAAGCGGGCGGCCGCTGATTTCCCGATTCAGCGAAGTCAACCCCTTCCTGATTTCCCCCTGGGTATATCCCAGTGCCCGCAGTGCATCATTCAGGTCGCGGTCTTCTGCTTCGGTTGCCCTGGTCTTAGAGGTCATGGCTTGAGGAGCAAATTCCTTCTGGATCTTGTCCTTGAGTTCGACCACGATCCGTTCGGCGGTCTTGGATCCGATCCCGCTTACCCCGGATAATGTTGCCAGATCCGATTCGGCGATGGCTGAAATGATCTGCCTGGTGTCGAGCTGTGAGAGCAGATTCATGGCCATCTTGGGGCCGATTTTGCTCACCTGCAGCAGGCATTTGAACAGCCTGAGCGATTCCTGGTCAGAAAATCCGAAGAGTTCCAGTTCGCCGTCCGATTCCCTGGCTCTCAGGATCAGCTCAGTATAAATCATGGCTTCTTCTCCGACTGAACCGAGTGAGTCAAGGGCAATGTTCGGAAAATGGATTTCCAGGCCGAATCCTCCACATTCCAGCCAGAGACGGCCTGTGTCTTTTCGAGCGATGATCCCTTTCAGGTACCTGAGCATTGCATAATCCTCCTGCTTTGCAGGTGACAGATCGCTACTCCCATGGCATCGGCTTCATCATCCACTTTCGGGGCAGACTTGAGATTCAAAAGCAGACGTACCATTTTCTGCATCTGCTGCTTGTCGGCCGCACCATAGCCTGTGAGAGCGAGTTTCACCGTGCTGGGCGGATACTCGAAAACCGGGATTTCGGAGAGAGCCGCGCAGAGCAGGATCACTCCTCTGGCCTGGGCGACTGCAATCCCTGTTTTCACATTCTTTTCAAAAAAAAGTTTTTCGCAGGCCATTTCACTGACACCAAAAGTTTTTCCGAGATCAGTCAGTTTCAGGAAGATCTCTCTAAGCCGTGCCGGAAGTTCCTGCGTGGATTTGGTCCTGATCAGCCCGGATTCACGCAGCAGAAAACCATTACTGGCTTCCTCAATTACGGCATATCCGGTAATGGCAAGGCCAGGATCGATTCCCAGCACTGTCATCTATTTTTCCATGAACTGTTCGATGATTTCCTCATCGATCTCGAAATTGGCATAGACATTCTGGACATCATCCAGTTCTTCAAGGGCATCCATTATTTTCAGCATTTTCTCGGCATTCTTGCCGTCCAGTTTCACTGTATTCTGCGGGATCATGGTCAGTTCAGCGGAGTTAAGCGTCAAACCTGCTTTTTCCAGAGTGGTCTTGACCTTTTCGAATGAGGCAGGGTCTGTTGTCACCATGAATTCATCTTTTTCGTGGCGGATGTCTTCCGCTCCGGCCTCGAGAGAGAGATCCATCAGCTTGTCCTCAGTCACAGTGTCGTCCTGGATACAGATCAGGCCTTTGCGTTCGAAAAGCCAGCCCACACAGCCGGTTTCGCCAAGGTTCCCGCTGTGCCGCTCGAAGATGTTGCGGACTTCCGAGGCGGCGCGATTCCTGTTGTTGGTGAGTATTTCCAGCAGGATGGCAACCCCGCCAGGCCCGTAGCCTTCATAATTGAATTCTTCGAAGCTTTCGCCCTGAATTTCGCCTGCGCCGCGCTTGATGGCCAGGTTGACCGTGTCTTTAGGCATATTGGCTACCCGTGCCTTTTCCAGGGCTGCCCTGAGTTTGGCGTTGGTTTCCTGATCCTTCCCGGATTCCTTGACTGCAATCGTAATGTCGCGGATCAGCTTGGTGAAAACCTTACCCCGCTTCTGATCCTGCGCTCCTTTTCTGTGCTTGATGGAACTCCACTTGTTATGGCCGGACATGAGCCCTCCCGGTTTATAAAAAATACATCAGTCTAAATTGCACCTGAACAAGTTTAACGGGAAACTGCCATTTCGGCAAATAAAATCGTGAAAATATGATATAATTGAACTACCATGGAAAGCAGAACTTTCAAAGTCCGTGCAGTTAACAGGGACGGTGAAACAATAGAACTTACTCTGCACGGGAATTCACAGTCCGAGATCCAGGAAGAACTGACCCGCAGGGGATTGTTCCCGCTTGGAGTCAAGGAAAGTGCCGATAAATCAGGATTTTTTACGGGCAAGGGGCGGAAGTTAAGCGATTATGAGCTGATCTTTTTTTTCCGCCAGCTTCTAGCCATGCTTTCCGCAGGCATCACGATCGGAGAGGCAATCAGAATCCTGTCGGAAAAACTCACTGATCCGAAAATGAAAACCATGTTTCTGAAATTGAATGAATCCCTGACAGAGGGAAAGTCGTTTTCGAAAGCGATCCTGGAGTCTGGTTACAACTTCCATCCGCTGATTGCCAGTTTCGTCCGCCAGGGCGAACAGAGCGGCGATCTGGCCGAGGTTTTCAAGAGGCTGATCATATACTGGGAGCGGAGGAGGAATGCATTCCAGAAAATCATCGATGCCATCATCTATCCTCTGGTGCTTCTCGCGATCGTTTTCGGCATCGTCTGTTTCCTGCTTCTGCATGTGGTACCCACGTTCACGAATATGTACAGCGATTTTTCTGAGAACCTTCCCGCGTTTACCCGAATGGTGATTTACACATCCGATCTGATCAGGTATCACTTTACGCTGGTCGTTGCAGCCGGCGTTTTTGGGCTCTTCCTGATTTACGAAGGTCTGAAACATCAGGCTGAGAGAATGCTGAACATGATCTCAGGGTTTCCGCTCATCCGCAGGTTTTATTATTATTACAGGCTTTCCTATTTCAGCCTGGCTCTTGGTTCGCTTCTGAAATCCGGCATGTCCGTGGACGATTCATTGAGCGTCCTGCAGGATGGATTCCAGGGCGGCAAAGTCGCAAAGGTCAGAGAGGTGCTGCATGGTGGCGTGTCGCTTTCCGAAAGCCTCAAGCCGCTCAACCTGTATAATGAAGTGAATCTTCAGATGGTTACCGTAGGTGAAAATACAGGAAGGCTTGGCGAAGTGTTCCTGAATCTAGGCGAATTCTATGAGTCCGAACTGGACTATTCGCTGAGAAGAATGCTCTCTCTGTTCGAACCCCTGCTGATTCTCCTGATGGGAATGGTCGTCGGATTCATAGTACTGTCGATGTTCCTTCCGATAGTTCAGATGGCGGCTCTGATCAAATGAAAAATTCAAAAGCTTTCACTCTGCTGGAACTGATGGCTGTGCTTACAATCATTTCAGTGCTGATAGGAATCAGCTTCGTCAATTCCAGGATCATCATTGATCACGCCAGGGACAGCAAGATCAAAAAACAGCTGAATGCAGTCCGTGAGGCGATTGAAGTCTACAAGACCGACCATAGAGGTGATCTGCCGAAAAGCCTGAACGAGCTTTGTCCCAAATACATCAACAGGCTTCAAATGGGCTGGGAAGGATCCGGCAGTCAGGGAATCATAATCTATGACCCAGTGGAAGGAATCGTGAAGCTTGGACTTGAGAGCGGAAAACCGGCGGACAGCTATCAGAAGCCTTATGCGGATTATTGACGATTAATGACCCTGCAATCTGAAAGCAAGAGGTTTGTAGGTTGGTATGTTAGTATGTTTGTATGTTGAGGAGACGGATCGGAGAACAACGGATGCTTTTGTTTCCCGGCTTACTAACATACTAACCTACTAACTTACCAACATGTTGGCGTTTAACAGGAATTTTAAATGAGTGAACATAAAGGATTAACCTTCATTGAACTCTCGGTAAGCATCCTGATCATCGCCGTCCTGGCCAAGGTGGCGCTGCCCGTATATGAAGTCACATCCAGAAGAGCGCTGGAATGGGAACTGAAGGCAGACCTGCGGGAAATCAGGGAAGCCATCGATAAATATTTCGATCTGCACCAGTCTTATCCGAAAACCCTTGAAGATCTGATCCAGAAAGACAGCCAGGGGAAAAGATATCTTCGAAGGATTCCTGAGGATCCTCTGACCCGGAAGAGCGAATGGTTCACCATCTCCTCCTCAGACGACCGGGATAATTTTGTCCGCCTTTTTTCCGACAAGACAGATGTGTATGATATACGTACTACCTCAGACCTTAAATCTCTTGAAGGGACTCAATACAATGAATGGTAGACGCGGATTCACCCTGGTGGAACTGGCGGCTGTGATTACGATCATCGGCCTGCTATACGCAGTCGGCACTCCGATTTACAGGAGCTCGATCCAGCGGGCCAAGGAATCTGCGCTGCTCGAGGATCTCAAGGTAATGCGCAAGGCGATCGATGTTTTTTATGCTGACCAGCTGCGCTACCCGGAAAGACTGGACGAACTGGTTGACAAGCGCTATCTGAGAAAGATCCCTGAGGATCCTTTTACCGGAGTGGCGGACTGGAACACCCTGACTTCAGACGCTGAGGCAAGCGATGTGTATGACGTGAAATCAAGGTATTCCGGAATCTCTGAAGACGGGATGGCTTATTCGGAATGGTGAATGACCTTGGACCAATGCCGGCTCAGGTGCTGGGTTTTTTCGCGGGAATTCTGGGTTTCGGCGGTGTGCTGGGATTCCTCAGCGGTTATGCCACCATCAAGCTCGTGAAAATGACTGCCTTTTTTCTGGGGGCTGTTTTCCTGCTGATCCAGGCGCTGGTTTTCAGCGACATCATCAGCGTGAACTGGCAGTTTTTGAACGAGATTTGCGGACCGCTTTTCTCCGAACAGGGAGTACATCGCTGGACCGCTTTTCTGTATAGGATTTTGACTGTGAATCTTCCTTTTGCCGGGGCTTTTATCACCGGTTTCTGGCTGGGAGTGAAGAAAGGATAGCATGAAAATTGAAGAGTGGCTGACTTTATCTGAACTTAGATCCGGCATGATTGTAGCCCGCAATGTCGATTATCTTGGACAGACGATCCTCACTCAGGGCCTTGTATTTACAGAGGAAATCATCTCCCTCTTGAAGGATTCAGTGCAGCTCGAACACTATCCTGTGCTGATCGAAAAAAAGGAAGCCAGGATCGTTTCGCTGCTTGACCCGGACACGGTTGTAGTCCGCGATGTTTCTGAGCTTTTCATCCTGATCAGTCTGTTCTTTGAGAAAAGCCGCACCAGAAAACTTCAGCCCCGCGAAATCAAACCGCTGGTGGAGAAGCTGACCAGGCTTTCCAATGCAGCGTTGGACGGCAGGAACGACCTTTTCCAGATTGTCAGGCACCGATCAGGTGAGAATTACGAGGCGACACACGCAGCCAATATGATCCTGCTCTCGCTGCTGATCTCAAGAAAACTTGGCCTGTCCCAGGAAGAAAGCCTGAAAATAGCAATGGCCGCAGCCTTTTCGGATCTGGGCAAGACCACACTTGACAGGCAGTTGCTCAGTAAGCGGGAAAAGCTCTCTAAAGAAGATTATCAGCAGATCAGGCAGCATATTTTCCGCGGGATCGCCTTGATCAAGGATTGCTTCCAGCTTGAAGAAGGGGTTCTGCTCTCGATCGTGCAGCACCATGAGCGTTACAACGGCACAGGATATCCCAGAGGGCTGTCCGGGGACGAGATCCATCCTTCAGGGCTGCTGATCGGGCTCTGCGATGTCTTCGACGCTCTCACTTCAGACCGTCCTTTCAGAGGGGCCATGTCTGCCTATCAAGCCATGAAATTCATTCTGTCCTTTTCAGGAAAGACTTTCCCGCCTTATCTCGTGAACGCTCTTTTCAAGCTGCTGACTTTTTATCCTCCAGGCACAACTGTGGAATTGAACACAGGTGAAATCGGGATAGTGAAGTATGTGAACGAAGAGATCATGCGGCCTGTGGTGAGGATGCTCTTCGGTCAGGACAAGCAGAAGCTCAAAATGCCATATACGATCGATCTCTCGAATCTGCGCGATAAATACATTGTGAAGGTCTTGGAGCCGGGTTCTGTACTACTTTGAAGGCCAGAGGTTACTTTTTTTTCCAGGGAAAATCAGTGACAACTTTTGCCACAATCCTGCCTGCTTTTTCCAGGGTATCTGGATTCACATTTTCAGGTTTATCATCTGCTGTGTGCATGAATTTCTGGTTTCCTCCGGCAGCGATATCAGTGGAGCAGATCCCCGCCTGGGCGAATACCAGATGGTCTGAACCCATGAAGCGGCTGGGAGTGATCTCAATGCCCAGTTCTTTTCCGGAATTCATGATTTCTTCCTTCAGCCATAAAGGCACGCACGATGCGACTGAAAGTACAATTGGATGAAGGAGCTTCCATTTTCCTGAATAATCACTGTGCGATTTGAATGCTATCTCTTCAGGGAACTGGCTTTTACCTTTTTCTTTTGAACTGCCTTCCAGACCACCCTCCATTTCAAGATAGATTTTTTCGCTTCCCCCGATTGAATCCAGGTTGAACAACAGTTCGCACCTGGAAAGCTCCTGCGAATGCTGCTCAAGATATGCTTTGGCTCCGATCAAACCCAGTTCTTCAGCACCGAAAAAAATAAATTTAAGATTGCAGGGAGGCTTGATTGAAGCTGATCTGAAAGATCTGCAAAGTTCCAGCAGGACGGCGCTTCCTGACCCGTTGTCATCAGCTCCCGGGCCTTTAATTGAATCCAGGTGAGCAGAGAGGAGGATCTCGCTGGACATCGGTTTTACGTTAAGACTGGCAATCAGATTTGCGGATTTGATTTTGTCAATTCTGCCTCTGATGATCAGGTTTGAGAACCGACCGTCTTGATCCTTCAGGCTTTCAAGGGTTTTTCTGTCGAAATAAAGTATGGCTCTGGATTTTTTCGCTGCCAGCCCGAGAAAACTGACTGGCTTGGCAGTCACCACTATTTTATCGGCAATCTCGAGTCTAGCACACGCATCCCTGGACAGGTCGGGCTGGATATACATTATTTCTCCGGTCATCTGATCAGAACAAAGGTATGGGTTGAAACAGATCAGTTCAGGTTCCAGTTGTGTTGCGCCGACTTGCAGCGTCGCTTTTTCAAGCATGAACATCTCAAAGCTGAATGGCTCAATTTCTACTGTCAGTCCTGATTTTTCCAGGTACTTGATCACATAAGCCCGGGCTTTGGCATCGTTTTCAGAGCCGCCGGATCTGCAGCCCAATGCCGCCAGATTTTGAACATGCAGTAAGGCGTTGCTCTTAAACTCACTCCAGATATCTTTGACTTCCCCGGTTGTCTGCGCCTGGCAGTAGGACTGGAAAATCATCAGAAAAGCGACAAATCTGGCAAAACAACTCATTTTCCCACTTCCTGTTCATAGATGAACTCATGCTGTCAGAATTTGTTGGAAAAATCCAACTGTGAGTGACAATTTGTGAGAAACCTTGTTTCCATGTAATATTGAGGCTAGTTTGAAAGCAAACCCGGAGGAGCGATGTTCTGTTCCCAGTGCGGCAGTGAGATTTCCGAAAATTCCAGGTTCTGCGGCCTGTGCGGCCATAACCTGGTGAAAGACCTTCCTGCCTCTGTGAAAATCCCTGTGCCGGTCCCTGTGACAGCCCGGAGATTTGAGCCGTCCTATGCCGGATTCTGGCTGAGATTCCTGGCCTTTATCATAGACATGATACTCTTGACTTTCTGCCTCAAGTTTCTGGGCGGGATCCTGGAAGGAGTCTCAGGGTCATACGGCTACGGCGGTTTTGACAGTTTCTTCGGGAATTATTTCCTGGTCTGGTTCCTGTTGTATTACTCGATTTTTGAATCAACGGATTTCCGCGGTACTCCTGGAAAGAGAGCCTTAGGGATGCATGTCCTGGATCTGAACGGGAAGAGATTGACGCTGTTGAGAGCTTTGGCCAGGAATTTCTGCAAGCTGTTTTCCTTCTGCGCAATTCTGGTCGGATTCATCATTGCCGGAATCACCGCCAGAAAGCAGGCCCTGCATGATCTGATTGCCGGTTGCCTGGTGGTTTTATAGTGGGCAGTAACTGAGAATATTCAATGTTACAGTCCATCAGCAGAAGTCACGAATCCCTGCACTGACTTCGGAGTTGTCGGTTCCACGATTTTGTTCTGCAGAACCCCGTTTTCCGAATTCACTGTCGGAATTTCATGGCCCTGGAAATTCATCATTTTCATTCCTGCCGGATTGAGAAGCAGGGGAGGCGGCGGCATTTCTCCGATGATTTTCTGTTTTGCCGGATCCTCCTCTTCGCCTGGAGGGGTGGTTTCATTATCCGAACCTGGGCTTGAAATTGAGGAATCCGAAGTCTGAGTTGAGGGAACTGCGCTGGTACTGCGGGGGTAAAGATTGACTGTGGGCGAATTACCGGTAGTAGAGCCTGCTGAAAAAACTACTGTCTGAGCTGGATAGAGATCGCTTCCGCCAGGAACTGGAAGATACGAGCCTGGTTCAGCTTCAGTGGAGAGATCATCCATCACTGTCATCAGATTCTGCCCGCCGATCATTTGCGGCATCGAAAAATTCGGTTCGCTGATGCCGGTTTTTTTGGCCAGTTCCGACGGAATTACATATTCCTGGCAATCCAGGTATCTGGCGCCGGGATGGCTGAGCATTTCCTGAATATTGTCGGAATAGAGCTGTGAGGGGACTGGATAATCGTCGAATGCAGCAGTTTCCGCAGCTACAGGATATCCGGGGATGATCAGGGGGGTTAAACTGCCATCTGGTACTCTGACCGGTTCGATTTTTACCGGTTCAGCTTCTGATCCGGCCGGACTTTTTTCCAGATAGTCTTCGTAAACAGTTTCAACGGCATAAATTTTCGCCCTGTCCTGTGCGATCACTACTCTGCCCAGTTTTTCACGATTGGTGGAAAAGGCACGTTTGACAGGAAAGCGGGCAACCACACCGTTGTAATTACTGCCGATCTCCTTCTGCCCGAATTTCTGACCGTCGATTTCCAGTGCACCCCTGGAATCTCCCCCTGCATCAGTCCAGCGGACGAAAACACTTTTCAAAAGTCTGCCAGGCAGGACTTCGAAGTTATAGGCTTCTCCAGGTTTAAGCCAGCCTGCAGCGAAGTTTTTGTCGACTATATCCGGAGGGGTGGTGGCTTCGGGATGCGGGATCTCGACCGGAGCATCCGAATGGGAGTAAACCACAGCCGTGACATGTCCCAGAGCGCTCTCCATGAATTTTTTACTGATCCTGAAGGAAAATTTAATCTCTGTTTCGCTGATTTCTGAGGATAAGATAGTGACATTACCTGACGGGAACAATTGATATTTCCGAAGTTTGTATCCTTGATTCCTGAGGCAGCCGGGCAGCACAATTTTTTTCTCGATGCTTTGACTGTCGCGGAATTTTTCTGCTGAAGCCGCAAAATTCATCCTGAAGACTTTATCCGCGGCATCGGACTTTGAGAAAGCGGCGGACAATAATAAAGTCACTATCAATGCTAATGTCATAAAGTTTCTGTCCATTATTCCAGCAACCTGGGGAAATTCTTTTCTTGCATATCAACTTACAAACTTACTAACCTACCAACCTCATTGCTTGAACAAGCGAGATACAGAATGCATTTACATTGCCCTAATACATATTGCTTTGACCGGGGATAAAGTCAAGGTGCGGAATTCCCGAATTTGAGGTAAGATGAGTAGAACTGGTTCCAGAAAGAAGCTGTCTGATTGTGGAGGGGAAAATGAGGTATTTCATGACCATTTTGGCAGGTATGCTGCTGTTCGTACCCGGGATCGTGTCTGCGACTGAAGAAGCAAAATCCACCGGCTTTCCACTGGAAGGTCTGGCAGGGTTTGAAAACATCCAGATTTCCGACGACCTGAAGGCAATCCTGTCCCGGAATGGTTTTGCCGTGCAGCCAGGTTCGAAAGAAGAGATGTACAAGGTATATGAAGATATCAAGAAGCGGGGAGGGGCAGTTTTTGTCAGCAGTGACGCCCTGCTGAATTCAGCGCACATCTTTTTTGATTATTCGCTGAGGATCCTGGAAATGACAAGGCTTTCCGGACTGGCGGCAGAGCTCACAGACAAGCTGCTGGAACTTACCAGGGCTCAGCTGGAACAGGCGAAAGACCCTGAGGTCAAGGAAGCCGCACTTCTGAATCTCGGCTATTTTTCAGTGGCCAGGCGCTGCTTCGATCCTGCCTACCGGACCGGCACCGAGGCAGACAAGCTCGCAGACAGTGAGCTTTCAAAGATGGCAGCTCACAAGGGACTCGAATCCAGAGACCTTCTGCGCTATGTCGACAAGCCGAGCCTGATTTCCACACCATACGCTTACGAGGATTACAGCCAGTATGTGCCGCGCGGGCATTACACCAGGAACGAGAAATTCCAGCAGTATTTCCAGGCCCTGATGTGGTTCGGCCGGATCGATTTCAAGCTCAGACCTCAGAAAGAGGGCGCAGGTAAAGCCTGCGGCGAGAAAATGACGCTGCAGGCCCTCCTGATCACTGAAGCGTTGAAAAACTCCGAGGCCTACGGACTCTGGAAGTCAGTTTACGAGCCGACAGTCTATTTCGTGGGTAAAACCGACGACCTGAACGTGGACGACTATCTGGCTGTTTCCAGAAAAATTTTCACCGATGCCGGCACTGTGGACAGATTTTCCGATAAAACAAAATTACCCCTGTTCATCGAAGAAGCCCTGAAGCTTGGCTCTCCGAAAATCCTGTCAGGAGCTTCCTTTGTCGAGGACGGGGATTTTTCGGCATCCGCCAAAGGCTTCAGACTGATGGGACAGCGTTTCATCCCAGACTCCTACATGTTCCAGCAGCTGGTTTTCCACAATCAGAAGGATAAGCTGTTCCTCAAGTACACCGGCAAGGGCAAGCCATTCACCATGGAGGACATCCCGAATATCGGACCGGCCAGGGCCTTCCCCCGCGGCCTCGATGTGGCGGCTGTCTATGGCTCCAGACAGGCTCAAAAGATTCTTACCGCCGAAGGTGACACTGAGTATTCGGATTATGACGTACTTCTCAAGAATCTGCAGCAGGAGATGTGGATCTCGAAAAAAGAGACAGACTGGAAGCAGAATCTTTACTGGCGCTGGATATATTCCCTGCTGCCGCTTTTAACCGAAGAGTGGAAGACAAACGTGCCAAGGTTCATGCAGTCGGATGCCTGGAAGCAGAAGGAATTGCAGGCTTTCCTGGGTTCCTGGACCGAACTGCGGCATGACACCATCCTGTATGCCAAGCAGAGTTATACCATGCTGGGAAGGGGAATGTCGCCAAAGGAACCTGAGAAAGCCTATGGTTATGTTGAGCCATATCCTGAGGTCTACGGGAGAATCGCTGAGATGCTCAAGGATTTGAGCTCCAATCTGGATACCCTGAAGATCAATTCAGACGGCTTATCCGGGAAAATCGGGGAATTCGTTTCTCTCTTGAACAGCCTGAAGGTTATTTCGGAAAAGGAACTCCAGGCTAAAGACCTGGAAGAGTCGGAATACGACCTGATCGCGGATATCGGTGCCAGACTCAAAGCGCTGCGCGATTTCCCGAAAGAGCTGCTTGATCTGATCACCTCTGAAACCGACTCCAGGATGGAGATCGCCGCTGATGTCCATACTGACCCGAATACAAAACAGGTTCTGGAAGAAGGCCTTGGCTCGCCCTCCAGTCTTTTCGTGATCGTGAGCGACGGCAAGGGATACCGCCTCTGCCGGGGAGCGGTCTATTCCAGCTACGAGTTCAAGTGGAAGATGGAAAACAGGCTGACCGACGAACTCTGGCAGCAGATGGGCAAGGAAAGCTCCAGACCTGAGCCGCCGGCCTGGGTCTCCGGATTCACGGCAAAATAAGGTTTTACTTCTTTTCGACTGATACATCTTTCCCGAAGATGGCGAAATAGATCATTCCGATCAGACCGCAGCCGAAAGCAGTGAAAAAATTGGCTTCAGGCGAGATGTTCCAGAGCGGTGCGCTTGCGAGGGCTGCGATGGAGACTATCACGTCGCGGATCAGGTAGTAAGTGCCGAACGTGGCTGCTTTCGCATGATCAGGAGCCAGGTCCATGATCAGCGCTTTCCTGGTCGGTTCACCGAATTCCTTCAGTCCCCTGATGACGAAAGCCAGAATCATCAGTTCGAAGCTGTGTGAATAATAGATGGCGAGCGGGAAGATGGTAAAGAATCCAAAGGTGATCACCACGAACGGCTTTTTGCCGAAGCGGTCCGCAAAATATGCCACAGGCAGGTAGATCAATACTGCTGTCGCCATTTCGATGGCAGTCAGATAACCGAACTGCGGCTCAGTGACCCCCATGTTTTTTACGCACCAGATCACTACGAAAGCGTATGGTATCTGCTCAGCGAAGCGGATGAGTATGTCTGAGATCAGGAGATTGGCGAGATCGCCGCGGATGAATTTGATGGAATCCCGAAGATGGAGAGAGGTGTCGTCAGGCTTTTTTTCCTTTATGAAACGGTCCTGCACGAAAAGAGAGATCCCGGCCAGGATGAAAGCTGCAGCGAACGCGAATCTTACTCCCTGGACTGTCCCGTAATACTTGATCATCAGGCCTCCGCAGACCGGGCCGAACGCCATCGGGAAGCGCCTGACCAGGGAATGGATCGTAACGCCCAGAGTGCGCTTGTTTTTAGGGACTGCTTTTGAGACGAGGCTCATCACTGCCGGCAGTGAAATCGCGGACCAGGAAATGAAGAACAGTGCCCCGACCAGCACTGCCTGCCAGCAGGGCACAAAGATCACGATCAGGTATCCGCACATGGAAAGCAGGGTGAAAACGGTCAGAGCCCGCTTGTATCCGAGTTTATCCGAAAGCCATCCACCCGGAAAAGAATAGAGTGCATTCAAGAGGTTGGTCATGGCATTTAAAAAACCGATGGAATAGCTGCTGCCGCCGAGAGCCATCAGATACAGCGGCAGGAAGCGTTCCGCCATGCGCTCGCCCATGCCGACCAGGACCACCATCAGCACCATGCCGAGAATGCTGGGGTTTAAGGCTGAAAAAGGTTCTTTTCTTTCTTCCGCCATTCTACTCCTGATTCTTCTGCGGGACCCTATTCGACTTTGACATCTCCCAGCCTGAAAAATGTGTAAAGCGCGTCATAGACCATGAACTGGGCTTCCAGATTATCGAAATCGTCGGGATGCAACAGCGAGAAACCGCGGGCTATGGCGTCCAGCCCTGGCGCGTAAGGATTGGATGACTGCATGCCTGTGTCGGCTGCATTCACAACCTCTGCCAGCTTCAGAAGTGCACGGTCCTTGAGGTTGTATTTTTCCATGATTGCCACAAAGCTGCATGATTTACCGTGATGCCCGAGTTCGACATCCTGTATGTCGAATGGAATTGCGTTATCTTTTGCAGCCTGTTTTAAAACAAGGTCTTTGGCGACAAATGTGAATTCCGCCTCTGAGTCGATGAAGCGCTTGATCAGCCAGGGACAGGCCACTCTATCTATCTGCACATGCGCGCGGGTTACCCATTTCACAATCCACCTCCGGAAGTTGATCTGAAAATTATATCAGATTTCAGGTTTGTTAAATTCGATTTTTGAATGTTGCACCCTTCTTGACCCGCAGACCTCATGATGCTATATTGCCCGCATGGTGCACATCAATGGTCTGAAAAAGCGCTATGGCCCGAAACTTCTGTTCGAGAACCTTGACCTGCACATCAGGCAGCGCGACAGAATCGCCCTGGTCGGTGAAAACGGGTCAGGCAAGACTACGTTGATGAAAATACTCTGCGGGCTGGAAGATGATGACGCAGGGACCATCAACCGGGCAGGCAATATCCGTACCGGATATCTGCCTCAGTTCCTTCCGTTCAGCTACAATCCGGAAATCACGCTCTTCGACGAGGCGCGCAAAGCCTTCAGCCTGCTTTACGAAAAAGCCGCTAAACTGACTGAACTTGAACTCCTGATGGGCGAAGTGGAATATGATTCCCTTGAATATGAAAAAGTCACCAGCAAATACTCTCAACTGACCGAAGAAATGAAGCACGAGGGTTATTACGAACTGGACTCCAGAGTGAGGATTGTGCTCTTCGGGCTGGGATTCACGGAACAGGATCTGGAAAAGAAATGTGTGCATTTTTCGGGAGGCTGGCAGATGCGGATCATGCTGGCCAGAATCCTGATCGAAAAACCTGATCTTCTGCTCCTGGATGAACCCACCAATCATCTGGACATTGAGTCGTCCAACTGGCTGCTGGAATTCATCCGTGGCTACCCCGGAGCAGTGATGCTGGTGTCACACGACCGCTATTTTCTGGACGCACTGGTCAAGCGGGTAGCAGAGCTCTACAACAGCGAGATGAAGGTCTATACAGGCAATTACACCCAGTTCGAGACGGCGAGGGAGGAATACATTGATTCCCTGCACAGGCAGGCCGAAGAATATGAGCAGGCCAAGGAAAAAGCCGAGCGCTTCATTGACCGTTTCAGAGCCAAGGCTTCCAAAGCATCTGCAGTGCAGTCCCGCATCAAGATGGTGGAAAAGATGGAAGTTGTGAAAATCCCACCCAAGAGAAAGAAAATCCGCTTCCGTTTTCCAAAGGCTCAAAATTCAGGGCTCAAAGTGCTCAAGGTGCAGGATCTGGCCAAGCAGTTCGGCGAAAAGGTCGTATTCATGGGAGCTGAATTCGAGGTGGAACGCGGAGACCGCGTGGCAGTACTAGGCAAAAACGGGTCGGGAAAAACCACCCTGATCAAGATTATTGCCGGCAGGCTGCCGCAGGACATGGGTGAAGCAGTACAAGGCCATAATGTGCAGCTTGACTATTACGCCCAGGAACCGTCTGAAGTGCTGAATCATCAGCGCACTGTGATCGAAGAAATGAGCTGCAACGCAGCCAATGAGCAGATCCCGCTACTGAGGGACATTCTGGGAGCATTTTTATTCCACGACGATGATATCTACAAAAAAGTTGAAGTGCTGTCAGGCGGTGAACGTTCGAGGCTCGCTCTGGCCAGATTGCTTTTACGCAAATCCAATCTGCTGGTTCTGGACGAACCCACCAATCATCTGGACATCTATTCGAAAGACGTGCTGCTGGATGCTTTGCGTTATTTCGAAGGCACAATCATCTTCGTCTCCCATGACCGCTATTTCATAGACCAGCTTGCCAACAAGATCGTTTACATCCAGGACGGAGAAGTAACTTCCTATACAGGCAATTACGAGGAATATCTGGCTCATCGGGAGAGGAAAAGAAAGCTGGCAGAAGAAGAAGCAAGGGAGAAGGACGTAAAAGGCAGGGAAAAAAAACGCAGGCAGGGATGAACAGCTGTTCACCCGTACAAAGGAAAATTCTGCCTGTCTATTCAGCAAGTTTTCCCGGATTCAGCGTCAAAGTCCCGGCAGATTGACATAACCTTTCAATCCTGATAAAATCCGGCTTTATGCCTGTTTACAGAGGCGACTCAAAATTACTGTTTTACGGACTGGTCGGAGGAACGCTCTTCTCGGCTCTACTTTCCTTTGCCCTGTCATTCGTGAAAGAAATACCCATCCAGCAGGTGGTGCTGTTTTCCTTCTTCTGGGGCGGCATGCTCACACTGACCATTATCGGGGGCTGGACGACCGGCTCCATCGCAGGTTTGCTGTGCGGCCTTTTCGGCGGTTTCATCATGAGCCCGCTGTTCTCGATCCTTTCAGGAATCAAATCCATCTGGGCGTATCTTTTTTTCCCGCTGATCGGTGCCCTGATCGGCCTCATCGCCGGGCTGATGAGAAGAAAAGGGGAATTCGATGGAGCGTCTGATCAAGGACTGTCAGGGATCATGCCGCGCTGGAAAATGAAGAAATGAAAGTGACAAATCTGATCAGATTACCCCTTCCAGCTCGTCGCAGATACTGTTGAAATCGGATTCAGACTCCACTGAAGCCAGGCGTCCCCTGAATTCTCTGATCCCAGGCATACCTTTAAGATAGGCGATCATGGTCTTTCTCATCACTTTCACGCCCTGCTTTTCGCCGTAAAAATCCAGGATCAGCCTGCCGTGCCTCTGGAATACTGCACGCAGATCCGTGATGGCAGGGGAAAATTCAGATCCATTCTGAAACAGTTTCAGCTTCTTGAAGATAAAGGGATTTCCGACTGCGGCTCTGCCGATCATCACGCCTGAAACACCGGTTTCCAGCATGCGGCCGAGAGATGTTCCATCCCTGACATTTCCATTTCCGATCACCGGGATTTCAAGGTTTTTCACCATTTCTGCTAAAGCCTGATAGTCTATTTCTCCGGCAAAACCCTGGCAGCGGGTGCGGGAGTGCAGAGTGACAAAGTTCAGGCCGCAGTCCTGGGCCAGTTTGGCGATTTCCAGGTAATTTTTACTCGTAATGGTATATCCTAGCCGCAGCTTGCAGGAAAAAAAGCCTTTGATTCTTGGCCTCAGGGAAGTGAAAATTTTTTTCAGCCGCTCAGGGAACTGCATCAGGAAGCAGCCTGCTTCGGATCTCAGTACTTTGGGAACCGAGCAACCCAGATTGAGGTCGATTCCGCTGAATGTACCGAGATCATTCAGAAATTCAGCGGTAGATTCAAGCTGAGGCAGACTGCCGCCGAAAATCTGAACTGAGAGGCGTTTTTTTTCCCCGGGATCAGTATGGTAAAGCGTCAGGCAGCCCCTGTTTCTGTGGAACATGGCATTGGCAGAGACCATTTCCGTGAAAGAGTAGTCTGCTCCGAATTCATAGCAGATGCTGCGGAACGGGTAATCCGTATACCCGGCCATAGGCGCGAGGATCAGGGGAATCGTATTTTCAGCAAACGGCAGGTTCATCAGATGTTATTATGTTAGTAGGTTAGTATGTTGGCAGGTTGGGGAAGAGACACCGGATTTCCTAATATTTTCTACATACTAACATACCAACATACAAACATACCAACTTCAAACGGAAATCGTGTGTTCTTGTGACAGCTCCATCAACAGCATCAATAGCCCCTGCAGGGCCAGTTCCGGGAAAATCACTGACTCCTGGATGTCGATCAGAGAGGAATCACCACCTGTGATGATTGTTTTGGTTCGTCCTGGAAGCTGTTCCGGAATTTTTTTAATGAAAAAAATAGCTTGATTGCAGAAACCGTTGTTCAATGCGTCTGCCGTGTTCAAAGCCCAGAGCGAATCTGGTTTGTGCAATCCGGTTTCAAACAGCGCTGCAGTGTTTTCGGACAGACTGCGCAGCCCGCTCCTGATTCCTGAACAGATCAACCCACCCTCGTGAAAGCCGTCGGGATTGATATAATCAACTGTCAGGGCTGTCCCGGCTGAAACTACCAGCAGTGGAGGCGTGTATATTTTACCCGCCGTCCAGATGTTAAGCAGACGGTCAGCGCCAAGTTGGGTCAGGTCATAAGCGCTTTTGATTTCAGGCTTCAGTTCCTGACCTACAGCGAGGATCCTGATTTTCGGGCCGATTTCCCTGAGCTTTTCCAGAGCTTCCGGCACTACAGAGCAGACCAGGCAGAGCTCAGGCTCAAACTCAGTGAAAAAGCTGGATTTCGAGACATCTTTGGTTTGGCAGGAAAAACTTCTCAGCAGATGCCTGCCGTCGGTTTCGCAGCCCTTGATGCAGGTGTTTCCAATATCAACCAGGATGGTTTTCATTTTCCTTCTCCGGGCAGTCAGGCTTGAATTTACCAATGATCTTGAAAGCATTCCTGTAAAATTTTTCAGCCAGTTTAAGAAAAAAGACGAGGTAGAGCGAAGTGCAGAATAATCCGATGCCAACTGAAAGGATTTCGCTCAGGAATAGGCAGGCGGATGCCGTGGAGCCGATCAGGATCAGGATTGGAACGATAAAAGCCAGGAACAGCGCCAGATAGAAAACAGCCTCAGGCATCTGAAGAATCAGGGTCTCGTTTTCGCTGCAGGCAAAATCAGGCTGAGGCAACGGAAATTCGGTTTTCTCGTCAAGCGGCAGCAACCGGAATCTCCCGCATTTTCCGCAAGTCCCGCAGCCTTCGCTTTCCCGGATTATAGAAACTTTAAGGCTTCCAGGAGTGACCGCAATGATTTTGGCGAGGATCTGCATATTTTCTTAATCCGATGTTTTCAGGCCGAAATGAAAAATGATGCCTGTGAGAGTCAACATGCCTGTGATCAGAAGGATCCAGGGAGAAATTCCCAGGCCTGTTCCCAGAAATCCGATGATTCCAGAGACAGCTGCCACCACGAATGCATAAGGAAGCTGGGTTCTGACATGATCCATCAGGTCGCATCCGCTGGATGCAGAGGACAGGATCGTAGTATCTGAAACCGGGGAAGCGTGATCACCGAAGACTGATCCGGCGATCACGGCGCCGATAGTGCCGTGGATCACGGAAAGATAGACAGGTTCTCCCAGGGAAATTCTGTGGGCAAGCGGGATCGCAAGCGGGTACAGGATCGCCATGGTGCCCCACGAAGTGCCTGTGGCAAAAGAGATCAGGCAGGCCAGAACAAAGGTGAAGAACGGGAAAATGGCAGGCAGCAGATAAATTGCACCATATTGGGCCAGATATCTGCTGGTGTGAAGTTCCCCGCAGATTTCGCAGAGGGACCAGGACAGCAGCAGGATTAAAACTGTGGAAGCCATTGATTTGGCACCCTTGAGCCAGGCGTCCGCAATCTCTGTATAAGGGAGTTGATTCTGATAAAGGGCGAGCAGGATGGAACTGAGCGAAGCAAGGACTGAAGACCAGATCAGAACGATCAGCGGACTGCCGTTGCTGATGATCCACTGCAGTGAACTGCGCTTCAAAAGATGGGCTCCTGAAGGAAGGGCACCGTACCCGTTCAGATACAGTCCGAATACGGTTGAGAGCAGCAGCACCAGAACCGGCAGCGCAAAGTTAAGCCAGTTCGAATGGATGCCGGGATCGGATGGCATTTCTTCCAGATCAGCAGAGAGAGGGCGGGAAGTACGTTCATAGAGCTGTCCTGTACTTACGGCTCTTTTTTCAGCCAGGTACATCGGACCGAAATCTCTCCCGCTCACAGCGATCAGGAAGACAAAGAAGACGGTCAGCAATGGGTAGAATGCAAACGGGGTCGAAGAAATGAAAGAAGTATATGGATCAAGCTCGATGCCTGTTTCGTGGAAAGAATCGGTGATCAGTGAAACCTGATATCCGAGCCAGGTAGTCACCAGGCAGATCGAAGTAACAGGGGAAGACATGGAATCTACGAGAAAGGAGAGCTTTTCCCTGGAGATCCTGAATTTGTCCGAAAGGGGTTTGATGATGTATCCCACAAGCAGAGAGCTGGCATAGTCGTCGAAAAATATAGCCAATCCAAGCATCCAGGTATAAAGCTGGCAGGAAGATCTGGAATTGGCGAGGTTTTTTAATTTTTCAGTGATCCCAAGACCGCCTGTGCGGATGATTACTCCGGCCATCCCGGCAATTGCGATTGTGAAAACCAGGATGCAGGCATGTTCAGAATCCGTGAGTGCATTGATCAGGTATGTGTCGCATATGGAAAAAAGTGATCTGAAGGCTGACTGGATAAAACCAGGATATTTATCGATGTTGAGGGTAAGTGTTTCAGGATTTGGGAGTGCGAAAGTTTTCAGGAATACTCCACACCATACGCCTGCGAAAAGAGAAAGGATCACCCTGGAAGTGATCAAGGCAGTTCCGATCGCTACCAGCGGTGGGAGCAAGGGGCCTAAAACTGCAAAGGCGATTTCGTCGCGGGTGAGCAGAAAGAGAGCCAATACTATCACCACACTGAAAAGCAGGAGATAGAATTTTCTGGTCATGAGGCCTCCGTAGAAATTATAAAACAAACAGCCAGGATAATCCAGCAGGGAAAAGATAGTTGGGGTGATTCGGGTTGGAACCCCACTTCGCAAAAGCTCTGGCTTTTGCTCCGGGGGTTAAGAAGCTGTAAAGCCTCACTTCGTTCGGCTTAACAGCTTCTAAAAAAAAGTGGCAACCATGCTGGCCTTTGGACCGCGGAAACATTATGCTGGAGCGAAAAAGGCAGGTGAAAAACCCCAGCCATCATCTCCGCAGCCAAACAATGATTAGTATTGCCTGGTTGCCTACTTAATTTTAATTAGATTTGAGCAATATTGATGCCAATAAATAAAGATCTGGATGATTCCATTCCAGGGCAACAGATATAGAGACTGTTAAACAAATTCAATCAGATTTTTTTATAAAAATCGACCGTCGCGAGGAGAAATTAAAATCCCTGATTCGACTCTATTGGGAAATAAATACCCGGTTGGAGACTGCTAGAACTCATGAAATGGGTTCTAAGGTTTTACCGCCACTCCAAGGTCGAGTTCCTTGATTTTTTCATAAATGCTTTTTCGTTGCATTCCTGAGAGGCGGGCGGCTTTGGAAATGTTTCCCTGACAGAAAGTGAGCAGGCGCTGGAAATATTCGCGGTCGAATTTAATGATCAGCTCTTTTTTCATGGTCTGGTAGTCCTTGCTGGAAAATTCTTCGGGACTGATCAATTCATCTGAGAAATGATAGATAGTCTTGAGATGTTTCAGGCTGACAGTAGCTCCTTCTCCAGTCACCATGATCCGCTCAATGATGTTTTTTAATTCGCGGATATTGCCGGGAAACGTGTAGACACAAAGAAAATCCAGAGCATCCTGAGAGAAATCATTCCAGGAAAGAGAATATTTATGATTGAATTCAGCCAGGAAATGCCTGGCCAGGTGAGGGATGTCTTCGCGTCTGTCCCTGAGTGGTGGAAGGTTTATCTTGACCACGTTCAGCCTGTAAAAGAGATCTTCCCTGAAACTGCCTTTTTTTACCTCAGCTTCGAGGTCCTGATGAGTGGCGGTAATCACCCTGCATTTGACAGGAATCAATTCGGCGCCGCCAATGCGCAGAAAATTTTTTTCCTGCAGCACTCTGAGAAGTTTGACCTGCAGAGCAAGCGGAAGCTCACCGATCTCGTCGAGAAAAATCGTGCCTTCGCCTGCGAGTTCAAACTTACCCTGCTGGGTCGAGTAGGCACCAGTGAAGCTTCCCTTTTCGAATCCGAACAATTCAGATTCGACCAGGTTCTCCGGGATGGCGCTGCAGTTCAAAGGTATGAACGGTTCTTTCGCATACTTTCCAGCGCAGTGAAGAGATCTGGCGATCAGTTCCTTGCCTGTGCCTGATTCTCCGGTGATCAACACTGTGACGTCGATGTCCTTGATTTTCTGCATCAAGCGCATCAGAGCTTCCATGGCTGGGCTCTGGGTGATGATTTCAGGAAAAAGACTTGCGTATTCAGCCGGATCCGGGTGGACGCCGGATCGAGCGGATAAATCCTTGCAGATCTGGCGGAGCTTTTCAATGGCAAAGGGCTTTTTCAGATAATCGTCTGCTCCTTCTTTCATGGCGCGCACTGCGATTTCCTCTGATCCATACGCGGTCATGATCACGACCAGCGTTTCCGGGGAATTGCCTTTGATACGCTGCAGTATATCCAGGCCGTTGCATTTGGGCATATTGATGTCCAAAAAAATCAGGTCGAAATTCTTCCAGTAATCCTGACTTTCAGTCACCAGAGAGAAGTCTTTCAGGGCTTCAACATGATGCTCCAGTTTTTTCAGTACACGCTGGATGGTATAGCCGATCTCAGGCTCATCGTCTATCACAAGGATTTTCATGGCAATATTCTAACATAGTGAATAGTGAATAGTGAATAGTGAGCAGTGAACAGGATGGGAATTTGAATTTGCTTTATTCACCAATCACCATTCACTGCTCACTGTTCAATGTGACTGTGTTATACTCTTTCCATGTTGCGCACGAGTGATTTTGATTATGCACTCCCAGAGGAATTCATCGCCCAGGAACCTGTGAGCCCACGGGACCATTCCCGGCTCCTGGTGTATGAACGGGCAGCCGGAAGGATTTCACACCGCAGATTTATTGAAATCGGGGAATATCTTTCCCCTGGAGACATAGTGGTAGTGAACGATACCAGGGTACTGCCTGCCAGAATTCTCGGAAAAAAGGCCAGCGGCGGGAACGCCGAGATTTTCCTTTTGTCATATCTCAGTTCAAATCAGGAAGGGCAGGTCTGGGAAGCCCTGGTCAAGCCTTCCAGGAGGCTCAAAAGCGGGCAGATTGTCAATGCGGACGGTCTGGGGATCAGGATTTTGAGCGAATTGCCAGATGGGATGCGCCTGATTCAGATACTCGACAGTGACAGGAAGAATATTTTAAGCCACGGCAGGGTTCCGCTTCCTCCATACATCAGGAATCAGACAGTAGACCCCGAAAGATACCAGACGGTTTTCGCAGCGAATGAAGGGGCTGTGGCTGCTCCCACTGCGGGGCTTCATTTCACCCCGGAGCTGCTCTCAACACTTGCCGCTTCTGGAGTAGAGATTATCAAGATCACTCTGCACGTGGGAATCGGCACTTTCAGGGAAGTCAGCGCCGAATGCATCAGAGACCATCGAATCCATGAAGAGAAATTTGAAATCACTTCCGCAGCCGCGGAACGGATCAATCTGGCCAGGGCGCGGAAACACAGGGTGATCGCCTGCGGCACGACTTCCTGCAGAGCCCTGGAAAGCGCAGAGTCCGGCGGTCTGATCAGGGCAGGGGAGTCCTCTACCGGCATTTTTATTTATCCTGGCTACAAGTTCCGCGTGATCGATGGGCTGATCACAAACTTCCATCTGCCCAGGAGCACTCTTTTGATGCTGGTTTCAGCCCTGACAGGACGGGAACTGGTCTTTAAATGCTATCAGGAGGCCCTTAGGGCCAATTACCGTTTTTTCAGTTTTGGCGATGCAATGCTGGTGATTTAAGATTATGCTCCTTCTTTAATGATTAACCCGATCCTGCCGATGAAATAGTAAAAGATAGTTTTGCATATGTTATAATATTGATCTGGATAAGACTGGCAAGTCGAGAGGAGCGGGGTACATTGGCGAAGGGCACGGAAAAACCGGATAAAAATCTAACCCCACGTGAGCAGAAAAGTGATGTCGAAGACGCCATCAAGCATTATCTCAAATTTCTTGACAAGCAGAGCCTGCTGACTCCCGAGGAAGAACGGGAACTTGCCAGGAGATACAGGGATGAAGCAGACCAGGTTGCCAAACGCAAGCTGATCCAGGCAAATCTCCGGCTGGTTGTAAGCATCGCCAAGAAATTCAGTAATCGTGGGATCCTTTTTCTGGATTTGATCCAGGAAGGAAATCTCGGGCTGATAAAGTCAGTCGAAAAATTCGAATACCGGCTGGGTTACAAATTCTCAACCTATGCCACCTGGTGGATCAAACAGGCTATTACCAGAGCCCTTTTTGAAAAGTTCAAGCTGATCCGGATCCCGAATCATGTAGTGGACCAGATTTCGCAGCTGCGCAAAGTTCAGGAACAGATGCTTCAGGAGCTGGGACATAAGCCTTCGATGGAGGAACTGGCTCTGGAGCTCAACTGCACTCCTACCAAAGTCCGGGAATTGATCAGCCTGATGAATGAGCCTGTGTCTCTTGATGTTCCAGTGGGCGACGATGAAGGCAACCTGCTGGGTGATTTCGTGGAATCCGGCATGATCACTCCTGAAGAGGAAGTCTTCGACAGGATGCTCAAGCAGCAGATAGAGAAGGCTCTGAAAGTATTGTCTCCCAAAGAGCGCAGTGTGATCATCTGGCGTTTCGGGCTGGATGACGGTGAGCCATTGACTCTCGAAGAAATAGGCAAAAAGCTGCTTGTCACCAGGGAACGTGTGAGGCAGATCGAGGACAAGGCTCTGAAGAAACTGCGGCGATTGTCTCACCGTGAAAAGCTCACTGATTTTGAAATCAAATGATTCTTCATGAATGATGTTAATAAACTCCAGGAATTGCTGAATTCCACTGATGCGGCGGACGGAAAAGCTGTAGCCCTGATTTTCGGGGAAGGCGGCGCTGAGGCTTCGATATACGGGCTGCTGGAATCATTGTCTGAAGACGAGAGTTTTGCTCGCATTTTCAACGAGATTTCAGAAAAAATCCCGAGGGATATTTTTTTTCAGAATATCTCCAAACCACTCCAGAAAATCAACCCAGAGGAATTTGAAAAGGTTCTGCCCCGGATCGTCAGATGGGATGATTATGAAACCAGCCTTTTTCTCTGCCATCTTTACAAGTCTCTCACTAATGATTCTAAGCGGAATCTGGTCCTGAAAAGGATCACCAGGATGCGGACTTTGCCGCCTGTAAAGGGTGAGATCACTGATTATTATCTTGAAAACAACGATTTTCTGACTGAAATTTTAATTTTTCTCAGGCATCCTTCACCCGATATAAGGGAACGTGGACTTTCACTGCTTTCATCTACAGGGTCGGCCAAAGCTGCAGAGACTTTCCTCGATTTTTTCCGAACTGAACATAAGCACGAGGTCAAACTCAAGTGGTTCAAGTTCCTCGGCAGATTCAACCCCCAGACTATACTTGATCTGATCAACCGGATTATCGACGATCTACCGCCTGATCTTCTTGAGGAACTGGCCGGATTCCTGAAGGGATTTTCCAGAGAACGGCCTCGCTTCTATCTGGAATTTCTCAGATCTTTCAAGGGCCGGCGGGAAATCTTCAAAAAAATCTCCACTGCTCTTTCCGGAATCGTCGATCTATCCTGCCTTCCACTGCTCGTTGATTCAGTTCTGAGTTCGGATTCCGGTGAAGGGAAAGTTTTTTTCCCAGCCCTGGAAAACCTGGTGAATTACCATCTGGAAAAAGAAAAACTCAACTGGGAGCACGGAAATCTCAGGAAACACAAACATGAGATTGAGCGTCTGCTGAAGTCTGAAAATCAGCAGATCCGGCATGGAACTCTGGCCATGCTGCTGAAATTTAAAGCCGAGGGTTTGACCGGAGTGATGGATTTCTACCACGATACAAGCAACACGGACAAGATATACCTTGAAGGGCTGTTCAAGAATACTTCGCCTACAGTGATGCTGCCGATCATTCAGAGAACCGTTACCTCAGGCAATCAGAAAACATTGCTCTCTATGCTTAAAATCATCAAAAACATTGGGGAACAGGATTATCTGCCTTTCGTGATCAAAGTGATAGCTCTCGATGATCCGGAAGTGCGTCCCGCAGCCCTGAAGACGGCGGAGGATCTCGGAATGACCCCGAAATACCAGATATACTGCAGGGATGAAAAGGAAGACCTGCGCTACTGGGCTTGTTTTCTCCTGAAAAATTTCCCGAAGCGGGAAAACCTGAAAATACTGAGCGAAAAGCTTGTGGACCCTTCGGTTAAGGTCAGGCAAGTGGCGGTATCAACGATGCTTTGCTATGCCGGGTTTCCAGAAACTCTGAGTATACTGGAAGAAGCTTTCGACGATCCTGATGAAACGGTTCAGGAGAAGGCAATTGAAGTGCTGGGCAAGATCGGTACAGACTCAGCATTTCTGGTGCTGCAGAAGAATCTCGATCTCAAGCCTTTCTCTCCCAGGCTTAAGGAAAAGGTTGCCACCCTGCTCTACGTGACGGAAAAAAAGGAACTTGTGGAAACCGTCAAGATCCCTGAGGAAGCAAAAGAAATTCCGGTCAAGAACCCTGACAGGCTGGGCAAGAAAATGCTGGACAACCTGAGAGTGAAATTGAAAGATCTGAATCCAGAGGTCCGATTCCAGGCAGCTCAGATTCTGGTCACTTATACGGACAGGGACGATCCGGCGATCCTGCCTCTTCTCCACGACGCTGCAGTCGATCCTGACAAACGGATCAGGGCTTTGATCGCCCAGGCCCTGGGGAAATCCGGCGACAGAACTTCTTACAGGGTACTCTTGAAGCTGTTGAACGATCCCAATGACAGGGTGCGCGCCAATGTAGTACAGAGCCTGGAAAAATTCGACCGCAAGGACGAGGTAATCGCACTGCTCGTCCCATTCCTGGATGACAGTAATAACCGTGTCCGGGCAAATGTGATAGTGGCACTCTGGCGCCTTCAATATAAAAACATCTGGGGTACTCTCAAGGCTCTGCTTGATCACAAGGATGACAGGCATGTGGCGAGCGCCCTTTACGCTATCCGCGAAATCAGCTTCAAAGGGCCTTATATATTCATGAAGCAGTATTTCGTGAGCACTTCGCCGATAGTGAAGTTCAATCTTCTGCTCACGATCGGGAAACTGGGGATCAGGGATCAATTCATCCCGGAAATCCAGAGCCTGACTCGCGACAGTGAACCCCGTGTCCGTGAAGCAGCACGTGAATTACTGGAGAAATGACATGGATTCAGGAGTGGCGGAATTTTTCGGCAGCATGCACAGATCTTTCGGAAATGATCTGGGCCCCTTTATCACCCAGTGTGTGACGTTCATACTGGCTCTGGTGATGGGTTATTTCGTGTTCTGGTGCCTTGCCACCTATCTGACCTACCTCAAAATCCTGAAACTGGACAACAATCTCAGGCGCTGCCTGGAAGACCGCTGTGGACTTTCAGCTTCCGAGCGGAAATGGATGGAGGAACTGGTGAAGAACCGTGGGCTCAAGCCTTGCTTCAGGCTTTTGTTGTATAAAACTGTGCTGAAGCGTCACATGGATGAACGTGACCTTGCCAGGCGCGGAATTGATCCTGAGATCCTTTATAAAAAGATTTTCAGGGACGACTTATGAGCAGGTTCCAGCGCTGGTGACCCGTCCCAGTTGAAAACCCCTTGACAAATATGATTTTTATCATTAACATTTCACAAAATTCAGTTTACAAGGAGATGCCATGAAAACCGGGATTCACCCAGAATATCACATAATCAAGGCCACCTGTGCCTGCGGCAACAGCTTCGAGACAGGCTCCACCGCCACGGAACTGAAGGTGGAAATCTGCTCAGCCTGCCATCCGTTCTTCACCGGAGTCCAGAAATTCGTGGACACCGCTGGGCGTGTAGAGAAATTCCAGCGCCGCGCTGCCAAGAAGATTGAAGAGCCCAAGAAAACCGAAGAGTCCAAGAAGACTGCCGCTCCTAAAAAGTAATCAATGCTGAAAGTAAGACTGCTGGCTTACACGCCTGCCTCGGAAGACATCATCGCCAAGGCGGCGCGTTTATGCTATTCGGAAAGTGGCATCGATGAACTCGATGTTTCAGGAAGCAAGGCCAGAATCGTGGGGAAAATGTTCAGGCTCGGACATCATTCCACGCTTGAACATGCCTCTTTCTCCTTCGGAGTGGAGGGAATTTCCCGGGCCTGCAGCCATCAGCTCGTAAGGCACAGGCTGGCTTCATTTTCGCAGCAGAGTCAGCGCTATGTGAGATTCCACGAACCCTTCGATTATTACATACCAGATACGATTCTGAAAAATAAAGCTGCGCTTTCCAGATACAGAAAGCTGATGGATGACATGGCAGCCGCATATGAGGAGATGGCCAAATCAGGCATTCCTGCGGAAGACGCCCGTTATGTGCTCCCGAATGCATGTACCACCAAGATTATCATCACCATGAACGCCAGAGAACTCCTGCATTTCTTTAATCTCAGGCTTTGCAGCCGGGCTCAGCAGGAAATCAGGGATCTGGCTGCCAGGATGCTGGTGCTGGTCAAAAAAGAAGCTCCCCATATTTTCGAAAAAGCCGGCCCAACCTGCATTTCATACAATTACTGCAGGGAAGAGGCTGAAGATTGCCCTTTATACAAGAAAATCAAGCGCTGATTCTTTGTAAGGGCGCAGGACCCTGCACCCCTACTGTTCGATCCCCCCGGGTTAGTCTACAGGTGGAATGAAATACCCCATGAACACCCCCCTCACTTGTCCGTTTTGGACAGGACCGAGGGAATTGTCTAGTTCCGCAGGCAGCATCTCAGTTACATTGAGCAGCCAGAATTTAGCGATGGCTTTGATCTTTACACTGCCTTCCGGCATGGTGTAAATACAAGATGGCCCGCCGGGGATATCGGTTTTGACCACTGGGACCAGCACGATTCTGGAGCTGTCCCGGACAGGGTTCTTCCAGTTTTCATTCGTTTTCGTAAGATAAGCGATTCCTGAACATGTCTCCAGGGCATGATTCCCTGATAGTAATCCAACCTGTGCTACTGGATAAGGAAGGCGCTTGCAGCCCATTTTGATGTTGTCGGCATATCCGCGGGCTTTCATTTCTTTTTCCGAAAATGGAGCAAGAGCTCCGAAATTTGTGCGGCCGGGATTTTTTTGAGAGCCGGCCATTGCTGCGGAAAAAAGATCGTTCAGAAGAATCCGGGCTGCTGGAACATCCTGAAAGTCCAGGCCTCCGCAGATTGTGACCAGCCCCCCCGGACCGGAATCCAGGCTGTAGCGTCTGGTGGCAAGTTCGGCCAGGTTCAATCCGCGGGAAGCAGAAATTCCTTCTCTGTATCCAGTGCCTGGATTGTCTCTCGCAAAGATCTCCTGAGAGAACAGAAGACTTGAAACGGAAAAAGCTGCTGGCCTTCTGGAAACCACCGGCCCGAGCGTAAGCACGTGATTCTGGTTTTCAACACAGTCCCTGGGACGGATTTCGCAGGTCCCGGCCGTATCGTTTCCTGCATATATCTGGCTGGTATCGCTGGTCTTAAAGAAAACCGGTGGTACGATTCCGGTGCCGTTTTCCCGGTTGAATTCACAAAGCGCATAATCCAGACTGGGGCCGGCCGCACCCATCAGAAAAAGCTGATGCCCGTTCGAATCCCACCTGGCAAGTGCTGCCGCCACACGGGTATCGCTGAATTCTCCCGGATTGACGAAAATCCATGATTCGGGAAGACTGCCGGAGAGAACATCCCGATCGTGCAGCCAGACAAAGGGAATCCCTATGCTGGACAGCAGCTTTGCGGCCACGATTTCTTTAGTGTTTTCCAGTCTGGAGCAGTCCAGTTTATCCCAGGGGATTTTCGATAGAAATGTCCCGCTGATGACACCCTTCTTCACATCTACTGCCGTCAAGTTGAAGTTCAGAAATCCCAGCACTGAAGTTTTTTTCCTGGACTTGACCTCGCAGGTTGAGAGCACAGGGATGCGGAAAAAGGTCCTGCCATTCCGGAGCCTGTGTTCCAGACCGAGCATTACCGGACTCTGAAGTTCCAGCTCCGTTGTGGCTGTAATTCCTGCGAGGCAGGTGGCTTCAAGAGTGGAATTTCCGTTCTGTACATTTTCCCTGCAGGCGGCGGGACTTCCGGAAATTGACAGTCCGCACCAGCAGCCGCAGCCGATTTCCGGGGTGGCACCTCCATATTTCAATTGATACCTGGAACCGATCTGGAAACCATAGGGATATTCCGGGACCTGCTTTTTCACACCCCAGGGCATCAGGTCCGCCTGTTTGTATTGGCTGTGCATGAAAATGCCGGCTTTGAGACTTTTTTTCAGGGCTATGATGCTGTAAGGACGGCCTTCGCTGTTGTTGTGTGTGGCGAGGAATTCGTGCAGCTGTGAATCTGCTTTGGAAGAGAGGAGAATTTTGGCTACCTGTTTATAGCTGACTCCGGTCTGGCTCATGGCGGCAGCGATTTCAGCATGATAGTCCACGAGGAAAGAGCCGCCATTGTAATCGATGAGCCATTCCACCTGATAACCCCGTTCCAGGCACCAGCTGACGAATCCGTATGCGAGCAGAGGTTCAGGCTGCATGTGGCTGCCGAGTTCGGGACAGACAGGGTCGCTGAAATCCTGCGGATTAACGTCCAGAGCCCCATCCATGGGGATCAGTAACTTGCTCCCCTCCGGCTCTACAGGAGCTCCCTCGCCAATTTTAAGCAGATACTCATGTCCGGGTTTGAATCTGAAGGCAGGATCTTCAACCCAGCTGCTGGCCGGTTTTCCGTCTATGTAGAGCGTTTCCTCAGAATCATAGCCGACTGTAACCAGTCCGTTAGGGATGCCGAAGGGCAGCAGGCGGTATGAATTTTCCCTGATCAGCCGCGCCTCTCCGACAGCTGTAAACTCAGCTAGAGACTTGGCCGACAGGTTTAGCGGGGGTATGCCCAGCAGGCTGCCGATTCTATGCGGGAGGAGCAGATTCGCGTTTATAAAAACATTGTCGCTGCCCTTAGAAATGCTCACTGAAAGTCCATGTTCGGGCTCCAGGTTGTTTTTTCGGAATTCCGCCATAGCCGCTTCCGGGACCGACACTTCAGCTGTTTTCCCCATCACTGTTGCTGCGGCCAGTGCCGCCTTTCCTGCTGCCAGGTTCAATCTGGATCTGGCAAGCCAGACATCCCCTAAGTCAATGCTGAGTCCTGTCAGGGCGAGCAAAGTCAGAATCGCTAAAATCACGATCAGCATGGATAGACCAAGGCGGGGATGCCGGTACATAGAACCTCCTGAATTTTGTATTTTAACACAAACTGGAAATTTATCCGATAGGAGCACATGACTTTTCTGGAAAAAATTTATCGATGGAGCTTAAATGGAAAAGATTAGAAGGCTTGGCGGCCAGGCAGTCATCGAAGGCATCATGCTCCGCGACAGGGACTCATACTCGATCGCGGTCCGGGAGCAGGGGAATGAAGTTTTCACTCTTTACGAGAAGTTTGAACAGGGCTGGTTTTCTAGACACAAACTGGATCACATCCCATTTTTGAGGGGAATTTATCTCCTCTGTCAGTCACTCTGGCTGGGGGTGAAATCACTGGGTATGTCAGCAGTGATTCAGAGCGGAAGCAAAGAAATGAAGGTCAATAACGCCGAATTGGGATTTTCCCTGATCGCGGCGATTGTGATGGGATTGACTATCTTCATTCTGATACCTTTCGGAGTAGCAGACTGCGCTGAGAAATATGTATTCAGCCTTTCTCCATTTTATTTCAACCTGATCGAAGGAATTGTGCGGCTTCTGATGTTCGTTTCCTATCTCTGCCTGATCACAAAGATTCCCGACGTGGGACGATTGCTCGCTTACCACGGAGCCGAACACAAGGTGATCAACGCTTATGAATCCGGAATGGAACTGAATCTCGCAAACGTCAGGGGCTGCAAACGCACGCATCCCCGCTGCGGGACGAGCTTCATCCTTTTCTTCATCGTCGTGACCACTGTGGTGTTTTCCCTGATCCCGACTTCAGGGATCTGGCAGAGAATCCTGATGCGGATCTTTTTCCTGCCTATACTTGGGGCAGCAAGCTATGAATTGCTGCAGATTTTCAACCGCCTGTTCGATCCAGGCAACTGGATCCTGAATCTGGGTACTCTTTTCCAGAGGCTGACCACCAGGGAGCCGGACGACCGGCAGATGGAAGTGGCGATCATTGCCCTGAAGGGGCTGCTAGAACGTGAGAATTGACAGACTGGCCGGAAACATGCGGATAGTTCAGGGCAGGGAAGTTTTCTGCCTGAACGAGGACAGTGTACTGCTCGCCAATTTTCCGGCCCTGAGACCCGGGATGTCCGTACTTGAACTCGGTTCCGGTACCGGAGGAGTGCTGCTCCTTGTCTACCTCCGCCGCAGAGGTCTGAAATTAACCGGAGTGGAAAGGGATAAGCTTGCCTTGAAATATCTTAGGAAGACAATTGAATTGAACGATCTCTCGGGGGAGATTTCCATCTTAGGGATGGATTTCCGGGAGCTGCCGCCGGAATTTAACGGGAAATTCGATCTGGTGCTGGCAAATCCACCATTCCAGGCCGAATCCGGTGCCCCTGCTCCTGCAGCTGAAAATAAACGCGTCTCCAGAGTGGAGCGTTTTGGCAGCTTCGGAGATTTCTGCATGGCTGCCGGGAAATTGATGAAAAATCGGGGCAGATTCGTGTTCATCCACAAAACGGAACGACTGGCGCAGATTATGGAAACTTTGCGCGAACACTCCCTGGAGCCAAAGCAGGTCCGTTTCATTCATCCACGGGCCGGATTGCCGGCCGGGAGACTGCTGATGGAGAGCATCAAAAACGGCGGAGCTGGATTGACGGTCAGGCCACCATTATTTGTTTACCAGGAAAAAAGCGTTTATACTGAGGAAATAGCAGCTTATTACCCGGAAGGTGCTGATGCTTAAGGTTTTGTTTTTAGGCGATATTGATGATGATGCCGGCCTTGCGACACTCTTGACCATTCTGCCAAGGTTGCGCAGGGAGTATAATCCCGACTTCATCATCGCCAACGGCGAGAATGCTTCCAAGGGTCTTGGCTTATATCCCAAAGATGCTGAATTCATCTTTAATGCAGGCGTGCATGTGATCACGATGGGCAATCACACCTGGGTGAAACGCGAGATCAAGGACTATATCATTGCAACTCCCCGCCTGATCAGGCCGATCAATTATCCGGACGGCACGCCTGGAAAAGGTGCTTTCCTGACCGAGGTCGGGGGGCACAAAGTAGCTGTAATCAACGCGCTCGGCCGTGAATCAATAGTCAACATTTTCGGCAAGGAAAGCTTCGAATTGCTGGATGACCCTTTTTCCATTGTGGAACAGAAAGTGAATCAGCTGCGGGAACAGGGTTACAAGAACATTATCGTGGACTTTCATGCCGAATCAGGGATCGAAAAAAAGGCCTTCAGCTTTTTCCTCGACGGCAAGGTTTCGGCAGTGATCGGCACCCATACCCATGTTCTCACCGGCGACGCCCAGATTTTTGAACATGGCACAGCGTATATTACGGACTGCGGCATGACAGGTCCGATGGATTCTGTGGTGGGTGTGAAAAAAGAGGAAGTAATTTCTCAGTATATTACGCAGATGCCTGTTCGATTCTCAGGTGCTGCCGGAGACAACGCGATCTGCGGGGTATATCTTGAGATCGATCCTGAAACCGGACATGCTGCAGCCATCAAGTCTTTCTGTGAGCGGGAGGCGAAAAGGATCACTGCAGCTGAAGAGCTTAATTACCTGCAGCTCACGGAAAACTGCGAGTCGCTGACAGCTCTTTCCAAGGAGACTTTCCAGTTCATCAGGAATTTCTTTTCCGCTGAATTCCGCGGAGGGATCGTGGAATGGGAAAAACTCCTGAAGGACTTTGTGGTCAGATATTTATACAATCTCTCGGAAGGCGAGTTCCAGCAGGTAAAAGCATTTTTCTCTCATGAGGACATGCAGAAGCTGGGGGGAATGGCTCGCATCCAGTTCCGGGAGAACGAGTGGATCTATCTGAATCTGCCGATCGGTGAAGGGCCGAACTGGTTCGTGATCGCCCCTGACCTTTCTCTGCCGGAAAATCTGGACGGGCTGATGAAAAGATTTTCAGGGAGATACAAGCAACTGACGGAATTGATCCTGCTGCATCAGAAACTGGCTGAAGGCTCAGCACTGTATGAGATCGGGAAAGTGGTCAGTTCCACCCTGGAATTGTTCGGTAAGGACGGACTGCTGGACAGAATCATGGCCATGGGCAGCAAGGTGATGGACGCCGAGGCCTGCTCCGTGCTCCTGGTGGATGAAAAGGCCAGGGAGCTTTATTTCGAGATCGGGCAGGGTGAGAAAGGTGAGGCCATCAAGCAGATCAGGCTGAAATTTGGGCAGGGGATTGCGGGCTGGGTCGCTGAAACAGGGCAGTCCTGCATTGTCGCCGACACTTCCAAAGACGACCGTTTCTTCAAACAGGCAGACGACAAAACCAAGTTCGTCACCCGTTCCGTGATCGCAGTACCTCTCAAGATGAAAGAACAGGTCACTGGAGTGCTGGAAGTCCTGAACAAGAAAGGCGAAACCACTTTCAATGAACATGACGTGGAACTTCTGGAAGCCATCGCCAATCTGGCGGTCAACTCCATTGACAACGCCAAGCTCTACCTGAGCATCCAGAGGCTCTATAAGAGCACGATCCAGGTGCTGGCCAATGCCATGGACTCGAAGGATCCTTACACCCATGGCCATTCCAGACGCGTGGCCAAATACTCCGTGGAAATCGCCAAAGAACTGGGCATGACCAAGAATGAAGTGGAAGACATCAACTTCGCGGCTCTGCTGCATGACATCGGCAAGATCGGCATCCGCGACAACATCCTCTGCAAGCCCGGCCGGCTGACTGAAGAGGAATATCAGATCATCAAAAACCACCCGGTGATTTCAGCTCAGATACTGGCTCCTGTCGAATTCCTGCGCGACAAGATCCCGATGGTCAAGCACCATCACGAACGCTTCGACGGCAAGGGCTATCCTGACGGACTGCGGGGCAAGGATGTTCCGCTCGGAGCCCGCATCATCAGTGTGGCTGACGCTTTCGATGCCATGACCTCAGACCGATCGTACCGGCGCGGGATGCAGTTCGAGAAGGCCTTCGAGGAATTGAAACGCTGCAGCGGCGCCCAGTTCGATCCTGAGCTGGTGTTGGCCTTCAAGAAGATCTTCGACGAAAAGGGCAACACGCCGCTGTTTGAATTAGAGATTTATTAACAATGTAGGGACGCAGCATGCTGCGTCCCTACATTCAATTCACCGGGTGATCATTAAATTATTTCCCATCTACAGGCGGAATGAAATAGCCGAGGAAGATTCCACGCACCTGTCCGTTTGTCAGGGGACCCAGGTACATATCATAATAACTCCACTGATTCACATCGAGCAGCCAGAATTTGGCGATTCCCTTGATCCTGACCTTGTCTCTCTGGTTGATGCTGTAAATGCTTCTCGGCGGGGAGTCTATATTCGGCTGAGATATGCAGGTCAGCAGACTGTCTGGAGTTCTCGTGCTTACAATAGGCACCAGCACAACTCTCTGGCTGTCGATCGGATAATTGTTCCAGGTATGGTGATCTGAACCGACATTGAAAAACACGCCTGTATTGGTTTTATCAGGCTGATTGCCCGGCAGGGTGTCCACGATCTGTCCTGGAGTCAGCAGGTATTTATAGCCGTATTTCACGTTGCCGAGATATTCCTCAGGGTCACTTGTTTCCAGGACTGAATCCATGTCCAGTGCTCCGAAATCAGTACGGATTGCAGCACTGATGAGCGGGGACTCTGCGCAGGCCAGGCAGGAATTGAGCATCATCCTGTAGCCTGCTGCATTCCCCGGATCATGGCCTCCCATGAACGTCATCACACCGCCCGGATCTGAGTCATGGATTTTATAAGTCCTGGAGACGACTTTGGCTACCGAGGAACTCGGATAAGCTGTGATCACCTGGCGATAGGCAGGTGAATTGTTACTCGCGAAAACCTGGCAGGATGATAAGAGGCCGCTTGTTTTGAAAGACTGGACTCTGCCTGCGGTCAGGTCAGCCGGGACTACTGTAACATGGTCCTGGTTGAGCGGTATGTCGCGCGGCGAGAGAGTGTAATTGCTCAGGGCGTCGTTGTCCACATCCGTGTATTTGACGTATTCCTGGACCCAGCCTGTGTTGCGGCAGGCGTCGCAGGAGGAACCAGGATGATTCTTGCAGAACGGGCATTTGGAGGTCTGGATCGTGCTGTAGGACTGAAAAAAGGCGGATGGGACGTAGCTCTGTGAATTGTTCCCATAGGTATTATGGTTATATTGAGTTAAAGCGTTGTCAAATCTCAGGGTGGACCAGCAGAGATTGAAAAAGTAATGGCCGCCAGCCACCCATTCCGCGATTTTTTCAGGCACATTCTCGTTGAAGAAATCAGTGTGTGAGCAGGCTATCCACTGGTAATTGCTGATATTGCCGTTCAGCACGTCAGTATCGTGGATCCAGGAATAGGGGATTCCGGCCATTTTCAGCATTTTGGCAGGAATCACGTCATTTTCGTCAATGTTCAGGGTATAGGTGAGCTGGTCCCTGGGAATGGTATCCACGAACTGGCCATACACATAGCCGTGCGCCGTATCCACTCCGCTGAGCATGAAGTTGATGAATCCCACAATCGTGGTTTCGACGGTGCTGTTCGTATCCAGAGTAGTAACCACCGGGAGTTCCAGATAAAATTTGCCGGCTGCCAGGCGGTCCTGCAGGCCCTGCTTGGTTGGGTTCAGCATGTTGTTCGGCTCAGTCTGAAGGACTTCTCCCACATAATACAGGACGCCTGTCGTGCCGTCGGTGTTCTGCTTGAAATTACTGACTCCATTGGCGATATTGCTCCTGTACTGGCTGGCTCCTGTAGAGCCCATCACCAGAGCTCCGCACCTGGCTTCAGTGTCGCCTGAGACGTTCGCGTCAAAACCGTACTTGAGCGTATATTGGACATTGAACTGGTAACCGAAGGGATAGTCTGCAGTTTTGTTCACCAGCCCCCAGGGCATCAGGTCCGCGTTTGAATACATGAATGGTGTGTAAACCGCATAATTCATGGGCTTGGTCAGATGAATCAGGCCATATGCTCTCCCTTCGCTGTTCTGGTTCGCTCCCAGGTAGTCCATCAGTTGCTGAGCCTGTTCCGCTGTCAGTAGAATCTTACTCACATCAGAGAAATAGACCCCATTGGTCGAAACAGCAGTATCGATATCAGGATGGTAATTCACCAGATAGGAACCGCCGTTATAGTCCAGCAGCCAGTCCACTGTGTATCTGTGCTGCAGGCACCAGTGGACAAGGCCATAGGCTTTGAGCGGCTGCGCCTGGGTGTGGCTGCCGATTTCCGGGCAGACCGGGTCTTGGGCGTCCTTGGGGGTGACGTCTTCGCCGCCGTCCATCGGAATCAGGTATTTCCTGCCCAGCGGATCCGGAGATGCGCCTTCCCCGAGTTTCAGGAGATACTCGCTGCCGACATTGAATCTGAAGGACGAATTTTCGTTCCAGCTTTCGGCAAGCGAACCGTCGATGTACAGGGTGTTTCCGTCCCAGCTGAAGGCTGCCCTGCCGTGCGGGATTCCGAAAGGCATCAGATCGTATGTGCTCATCTTGATCAGCCTGGCCGAGCCGTCTGCGCACAGTTCCGCCAGGGACTGGGTTCTGAGCAATACGTCGTTGAAACCGAGGACTTTGGCGAAATTGTAAGTCATTTTCAGATTTGTGTCGATGAAGACTGTCTCAGCTCCTTTAGTGACTGTTATTACAAGATTGTCGCTTGCAGGCAGCCCATTTTGAGCATAGACATCCAGCACTTTCTGTCTGATCACTGCCGGGTCATCGCTGGTTTTCATGGTCTGTGCCGCTGAAAGAGCGGCGAGTTGAGCAGCCTGGTCCAGAGTGGATTTCTGCATATAGGCATAGCCCACATCTACTGCTAAAGCTACCATGCCCAGGAGGAACGGGGAGAGGAGGGCAATCACAACCGTGGAAATGCCTTTCCTGTTCGACAAAAAATCTGGACTTTTGATTTTCATGAACCCCTCCTTATGCATGATAACGGACAAGTCTGGCCTGTCAGAAGGTCTGTGCCCTGCGGTGGCTGCACATTAGCTAAACTATAATTGTTAAATTAAAAGCAAAAGGAATGCCAATCCCTGAATCCCGCGGTTGACACAGTTTTCAGCCTTCAACATTGCATTCTGCATAGTCTGGATTGTGAAATGCAATAATTGCTTCGTTTGCCACGAATCGAAATTAATGATAGCGCTAAATTGAGGGTTTCAGGCTGGAAACAGGGGTGAAGAAGCACCCTGTAATTCAGTCTCAATCTTGTTTTACTTGATCGTCTACTTTCAGTCAGCCGGCGGGATATAGTAGCCGAGGAAAACCCCGCGCACCTGGCCGTTTTCGATCGGGCCCAGTGTGGAATCGTAACTGCCTGGTCTGGTCACGTCCAGCAGCCAGAATTTGGCTACAGCCTTGATCCTGACCAGATCGCGCTTATAAATGCTGTAGATGCTCCTGGGTTGTTGATCGACATTGGCTGGGTCCAAAGTAGTGACAAGCATGTTGTCCGCTGTTCTGGTGCTGACAATCGGCACCAGGATTACTCGAGGGCTGTCAATCGGGTAATTGTTCCAGGTGTTGGCGTCATTGCCGACATTGAAGCATACCCCGGCATTGGTATCTTCCGGCAGGTTAAGGGGCAGGGTATGCACCAGCGTGTTCGGCGTGAGCAGATACTTATAGCCGTATTTGACGCTTGCTAAGTATTCATTATTGTCAGTGTCCAGCCCTTCATCCTCTGAATCGAGGTCCAATGAGCCGTAATTGGTGCGGGAGGTCTTGAAAGTTGCAGGGGAGATGGAACTGGCGACTACATTATTGAGGATCATCCGGTAAGCGGGAATATTTATGCTGCCAGAAGCCGGGTCATGTCCGCCCATGAAACAGGCTATCCCGCCCAGATCATCGGGATTGATCTTGTAATCCCGGATCATATTCTTGGCGTAATTTATGCTGCTGTATGTAAAGTAACCGTAAATACCCCGATTGTAGTCTGCTGCGGAATTATTTTTAGCGTAGTAGTTCTGGGCAGGGATCAGGCTTCCGAGCTTGAAAGCGTGAGTGCGTCCGATCATGGCGTCGGCCGGGATTGAGGAGACGTGATTCTGGGTCTGCATGATGTCTTTGGGGCTGATGGTGTAAGACGGATTATAATCAGTGTTGACATCTTCGTGCTTGACCCACTCCCAGACCCAGCCTGAATAACGGCAGGCGTCACAGTTTTTGCCGTTGCCGCAGCGGTAGCAGACAGAGTATTGCTTGGCGGAACAGGACTTGAAGAACATCAGGGGAATGTATTGGGATGTGTCGGTGCCGAAGGTATCATGGTTATAGTCTTCCAGAGCATTGTCAAAGCGGTCAGTGGACCAGCACATGTTGAAAAAATAGTGGCCTCTCGATACCCAGCGGGCAATAGCTGCCGGGATATTGTTGTTTTGAAAATCCTCGTGATGGGAATAGAGCCAGTCGAAGTTGTTGAGGTCGCCGTCGAGTATTCCTGCATCGTGGATCCAGAAAAATGGAATTCCTGCCTGTATGAGTACTTTGGCCACGATCGTGTTGTTGATGTCTTCGTTGGTGGTGTAGGAAAGCTGATCAGTGGGTACTTTGTCCACGAATCTGCCGCTGATCGTACCATTGGCTGAGTCTGTGGCATTGATTTTGAAGTTCAGGAATCCTTTGATAATGGTACTTTTTCTGCCGTTGACGTCCAGGATGCTGACCACAGGGAGTTTCACGTATAGTTTATTGTTGTCGATGCGGTACTGCAGGGCTTGCAAGGTAGGGCCTGCCATGCTTCCGGTTTTGGTATACGTCGACTTTCCCACATACCAGTTATTGCCGTCCGGATTGCCTGCACCATACATGATGTTGTCGCGATACTGGTCAGCTCCTGTCCCGCCCAGTTCCAGGGCACCCCAGTTGCTTGCCCCGGTGGCATAGGGAAGAGTAAAGTCCATTTCAAGTGAATAGCCAAATGGATAGGTATTAATGCCGTTGGTCTGCACACCCCAGGGCATCAGATCTGCCGGAGAGTAAACATTGGCTGTGAAAACAGCAATATTGGGATACATGCTCACACGCACAATCTTGTAAACTCTGCCTTCGCTGTTGTTGTGAGTAGCCAGCCAGTTGGAAAGAGCAGCTGCCTGATCCCCTGTTAAGACGATCTTGCTGACCCCGCTGAAGCTTACGCCTGTGGAACTGACTGCAGAAAGGATCGCCGGATTGTAATCAACCATGAAAGAACCGCCGTTGTAATCCAGGATCCAGTCTATCGGGATATTGTTTCTCGTACACCAGTAAATAAGGCCGTATGCTTTGATCAGGTCTGCCTGGACATGGCTTCCGACTTCAGGGCAGATCGGGTCATCGGCGTCAGTCGGAATGCAGTCGTTCGTACTGTCCATTGGGATCAGGATTTTCCTGCCGATGGAATCCGCAGGCTGGCCCCAACCGAGTTTCAGCAGATACTCACTGCCTTTCTGGAATGCGAAGGCTGAGTTTTCGTTCCAGGAATCAGCTGGTATGCCGTCCAGATACATTTTCTTTTCCTCGGCATTGTAAGATGCTTTTGCATGCGGAATGCCCCAAGGCATGAAGTCGTATGTGTTTTCCTTGATCAGGCGGGCTGTACCGTCAACGCAGAGTTCGGCCAGAGCCTGTGAATTGATTGTGATGTCGCTGAATCCGAACAGAGTGGCGAAAAATCCTGCCTTCATCCGTGCTTCTACCAGAACTGTTTCCGACCCCTCTGTGACATTGACGGTGAGGTTGTCATTGGTAGGCAGGCCGTTCTGGGCGAAGATGTCATAAACTTTCTGCCTGATCACTTCCTGGTCGATGCTGGTTTTCATGGTCTGGGCAGCTGAGAGGGCTGCCAGCTGCGCAGCCTGGTCCAGCGCCGATTTGTGCATATAGGCATTGCCTACATCCAGGGCGAGAGCCAGCATGCCTAAGAGCAGCGGGCTGCAAATAGCCACTAATGCTGTTGAGATGCCTTTTCGATTCGATAGAAAAAAAAGTTTTATAATTTTCATAAAGCCTTCCCGCAGCACATGACAAAATTTGAGTCTGGACAAAGAGAAGGCTTATGTTAAATTATACTTATATCAAAATTACCAAACTCAATTGTTAATTTAAGCAAAAGGAATGCCAATCATAAATCGCGTTGTTGACAGGATTTTTCAGGCGCACAATTGCATTTTGCAAAACTCGGATTGCTAAATGCAATGATTGCCACGAATGCATAGAATCGTAATTAACGGCAGCAACAAGCTAAGAATCTCAGGCAGGAAAAAGGGGCGCTGCAGGCACCCCATAATTCAGTCTTAATCCTACGGTATCTGTCGGTCTATTTCGCATCAGCAGGGGGAATGTAATACCCAAGGAAGATTCCGCGCACCTGGCCATTTTCCAGGGGTCCGAGGGTCGCATCATACGAATTGAGCTGTGTCACATCGAGCAGCCAGAACTTGGCGATGCCCTTCAACCTGACCTTGTCCCTCTGATAGATGCTGTAGATGCCTGCCGGGGGATGTGCCACGTTGTCAGTAGAGGTGCAGATCAGAGCATTGTCGGAATTTTTCGTGCTCACGATCGGCACCAGGACTATTCTCTGGCTGTCTGTGGCATGGCTGTTCCAGGTGCCTGCGTCTGTACCCATGTTGAAAGCCACTCCAGTGTTGGTCTGCTCAGGGAAATTGCCAGGCAGGGTGTCCACGACCTGTCCTGGAGTCAGCAGATATTTATAGCCGTATTTGATGTTGGCAAGGTATTCATCCGGATCACCCGCTTCCAGCGCAGCATCCATGTCCAGAGCGCCGTAATTTGTCCGGGCCACTGTGGTGAGGAGTGCTGTCTGAGTGCCGGCCAGGCAGGAGTTGAGGATCAGTCTGTAACCAGCATCATTGCCCGGATCATGGCCGCCCATGAATGTCATCACTCCGCCCAGATCTGTGTTATGGATCTTGTATGTCCTGGAAACGACCTTGGCAACAGAGGAGCTGGAATAAGCGGTAATCACCTGGTTGTAGCCTGCTGCCGAATTGTTCTTCGCAAAGACCTGGCAGTCTGAAAGAAGCTTGTTGACATTGAAGGCCTGAACCCGCCCGGATGACGGGTCTGCATTGACTGTGGCCACATGATCCTGGTTGAGTGAAATATCGTGCGGGGAGAGCGTGTAATTGGCGACTGATTCATTGTTGATGTCGTCATGCTTGACATATTCGATGACCCAGCCTGTATAGCGGCAGGCGTCGCAGTTGGCGCCTGAGGCGTTGCAGCGGTAGCAGTGGGAATACTGGGGTTCGCTGTAGGTCTGGAAGAAGGCTCCAGGAATGTAGTTCTGAGTTTCTGTCCCGAAGTTTCTATGGTTGTATACGCAGAGCGCGTTCTCGAATCTCAGGGTTGACCAGCAGAGATTGAAGAAATAGCGGCCGCCTGCGTTCCATTCCGCGATCTTCTCGGCAACATTTTCGTCGTAGAAATCGTCGTGGCTGGTGGAGATCCACTGGTAATTATTGATCGTCCCGTTCAGCACTCCGTCGTCGTGGATCCAGTTGTATGGGATTCCGGCCATTTTGAGCACTTTAGCCGGCACTACCTCGTTTTCGTTTTCATTCACAGTATGCGTAAGCTGGTCTACCGGGATTTTATCTACGAGCGTCCCATAGACCCACCCTTTCTGAGAGTCCACTGAATTGAGCTTGAAATTGAGGAATCCCATGATGGTGGTGGCGCTGCGGCCGTTCACGTCCAGAGTGGTGACCACAGGGATTTTCACATAAAGTTTGTTCTGGGTGATACGATCCGTCAGGCCCTGCATGGTAGGACCCACCATGTTGCCCGGCTCAGTGTCGATGGTTCTTCCGACATAATAGACTGTTCCGTTAGGATTCTCCACACCATGGAGGATGTCGTCAACACCATATTCGATATTGTCGCGATACTGATTCGCACCGTTCGCTCCCATGGCCAGGGCTCCCCAGTTGCCGCCACCATAACCTGTCTCGCCTGCTCCGGAACCATATTTAAGTGTGTACTGTGCCCCGAACTGATAGCCGAACGGGTAGGTGTTGGTTTTATACTGCAGTCCCCAAGGCATCAGGTCGCCGCAGGAATATTCGAATGGCGTAAATACTGCGTAGTTGATGGGTCTGGTCATGTGCACAACAGTGTATGATCTGTTTTCACTGTTCTGATTCGCAGCCAGGAAATCCGTGAGCTGTCTGGCCTGCGCTGCTGTCAGCAGGATCTTGTTCACAGAAGAGAAGGAAACTCCATTACTTGAGACTGCCGTGTCGATGCCTGAATGGTAATCCACCAGGTATGAGCCGCCGTTGTAATCCAGCAGCCAGTCTACCGCGTAATGCTGCTGCAGGCACCAGTGGACCAGGCCATAGGCCTTGAGAAGCTGCGACTGGGAATGGCTGCCTACTTCCGGGCAGATCGGGTCCACTGCATCCTTGGGGTTCGCATCCTCACCGCCATCCATCGGGATCAGGTATTTCCTGCCCTGCTGGTCAGGCAGCGGGCCTTCACCAAGCTTCAGCAGGTATTCGCTGCCTGGATTAAAAGCAAAGCCGGAATTCTCGGACCAGTTGTCGGCCAGAGTGCCGTCGATGTAAAGTTTCTGTTCGTTGAAATTGTAAGTAGTCTTCCCATGTGGAATTCCCCAGGGAACCAGATCGTAAGTGTTTTCCTTGATCAGCTTAGCCGAGCCGTCTGCGCATAGTTCAGCCAGTGCCTGGGAATTTAGCGTGACATCGCTGAATCCGAGCACTCTGGCAAAATAAAACGGTACAGTCAGATGAGCATCGATGAAGGCTGTTTCAGTGCCTTTCGTAACATTCACCGTCATATGGGCTTGATCAACGGGTAAACCGTTCTGGGCAAAAACATCCAGCGCTTTCTGCTGGATCACTGCCTGGTCATTGCTGTTTTTCATGGCCTGGGCTGCAGAGAGGGCTGCGAGCTGCGCAGCCTGGTCCAGGGTGGATTTCTGCATATAAGCATTGCCTACGTCGACTGCCAGGGCAGCCATGCCCATGATCACAACTGAGGACAGGGCTACGATCACAATGGAAACGCCTTTTTTGTTCAGCGAGCCGGGTTTTATTTTCATCACTCCTCCTTGAAATGTCAATTATATAATGAAAAGCAAAAGGAATGCCAATCCCTGAAACTGACTGTTGACACGGATTCATGAGCTTCAGATTGCATTTTGCATTGCATAGATTGTGGGATGCAAAGAGGGATTAGAATAATTATTCAACAATCGCGAATACGCTGTAAGAAGTTGGTAAGTTAGTAAGTTAGTATGTTGGCAGGTTTTGGAAAAACTTTCTAAACATACTCACATACCAACATATGAACCTATAAACCTCACTCGATGATCCAGGCGAATCAAAAAAGAGCGGCACCTGCGGCCGCTCCTTTTTGATTATTTGATGTTTACAATCGCCTACTTTGCATCCGCAGGCGTGATGTAATATCCTAGGAAAATTCCCCGCACCTGACCGTTTTCGATCGGGCCCAGTGTGGAATCGTAACTGCCGGGTTTGGTCACGTCCAGCAGCCAGAACTTGGCGATTCCCTTTAATCTGACCTTATCTCTCTGATAAATGCCGTAGACGCTCTTGGGAGCTTGAGAAGTGTTGTCAGGAGAGATGCAGGTCAGGGAATTGTCTGAGTTCCTGATGCTCACGATCGGTACCAAAACTATTCTCTGGCTGTCTGTGGCATGGCTGTTCCAGGTGCTGGCGTCTGATCCTACATTGAAGGCTACCCCTGTGTTGGTCTGTTCAGGCAGGTTGTAGGGCAGGGTTTCCAGGATCGCGCCTGGTGCGAGAAAATACTTGTAACCGTATTCGATGTTAGCCAGATATTCGCCTGAGTCAGCAGTAAGGCCGTCGTCTGAACTGTCCATGTCCAGAGCTCCGTAATTGGTGCGGCTGGTCCTCGCGACTGCCGGCGCAATGGAGCTGGCCATCACATTATTCAGAATCAGGCGATAAGCCGGAGTGTTGGAGGGATCATGCCCACCCATGAAACAGACTACTCCGCCCAGGTCAGTGGAATTGATCTTGTAGTCCCTGATCATCGCTTTGGCGTAGTTTGTGCCGCTATAGTTGAAATATTCGTAGATCCCCAGTTTGTACTCTGCAGCTGAATTATCCTTGGCATAGATGTTCTGGGCTGAAATCAGGCTTGTGAGCTTGAAAGCATTGGTGCGTCCGAGCGAGCCGTCTGCAGGAATGGTAGTGACGTGATTCTGGGTCTGCATGATGTCCCTGGGACTGAGAGAATAGGTCGGATTGTTGTCAGTGTTGACATCAGTGTGTTTGACCCATTCCCAGACCCAGCCTGAGTAGCGGCAGGCGTCGCAATCTTTGCCTGAACTGCTGCTGCAGCGGTAGCAGGCCGAATACTGCTTGCTGGAATAGGAATTGAAGAACATGCGCGGGATATACTGTGAGGTAGTTGTGCCGAATGTGTCATGATTATAGTCTTCCAGAGCATTGTCAAAGCGGTCGGTTGACCAGCACATGTCAAAATAGTAATGTCCTGCAGAAACCCACTGGGCGATTTTGGCAGGCACGAGGTTATTCTGGAAATCCTCGTGATGTGTGTAGAGCCAGTCGTAATTGTTGATCGTGCCGTCGATCACACCCGCGTCGTGGATCCAGGAAAACGGTATTCCTGCCTGTTTCAGCACTTTAGCTACTACTTCGGTGTTGCTGTCTTCATTGACTGTGTAAGAGAGCTGGTCTGTCGGGACCTTGTCCACCAGAGTGCCGTAAACGAAATTCCCGTTGGAGTCAACCGAATTTATCTTGAAATTGAGGAATCCCTTGATAGTGGTGGAGCTATGACCATTCATGTCCATGGAGTCTACTACAGGGACCTTGCAGTAGATTTTGCCTGCAGCCAGCCTGTCCGACAAGCCTTGGATGGTGGGGCCGGCCATGTTGCCTGTCTTGGTGTAGACCGTCTTCCCTACATACCAGGTCTCGCCGTTCGGGTTTGGGACACCGCTGGCTATGCCGTTCCTGTAATCATTGGCTCCGTTGCCGACCATGGTGAGAGCTCCGAAATTGCCTGGTCCGTAATTGGCGGGGCTCTGATCAGGGCCGTATTTCAGAGTGTACTGATTGCCGACCACATAGCCGAATGGATAGGCAGCAGCCTGGTCTTCCAGACCCCAGGGCACGAGATCTGCAGGCGAATAGACATTGGCCGTGTAAACAGCCACCTGCGGATAATTCGTGACATGCACGATCTGATATGGTCTGCCTTCGCTGCTGTTGTTTGCTGCTAGCCAGTTGGAAAGCGTGGCTGCCTGGGCTGCGGAAAGCGTGATCTTGCTGACGCTTGAGAAGTTCACAGTGGGGCTGGTAGCGCTGGTGGCAGAGAGGATCGCGTCATTGTAATCCACCAGGTAAGAGCCGCCGTTGTAATCCAGCAGCCAGTCCACCGCGTAATTATTCTGCAGGCACCAGTAAACAAGTCCGTATGCTTTGATCAAGTCAGCCTGCACGTGGCTGCCGACCTCCGGACAGATCGGGTCATTGGCGTCAGCCGGATTGCAGTCGCCTGTGCTGTCCATGGGGATCAGGATTTTTCTGCCGATGGCGTCAGCAGGCTGGCCCAGGCCCAGTTTGAGCAGGTATTCATATCCCTGGTAGAACTGGAAACTCGAATTTTCGGTCCAGTTGTCTGCCACAGTGCCGTCGATGTAAAGCTTCTGTTCTGTAGCGTTATAGGTAGTTCTGCCGTGCGGGATACCCCAGGGTACCAGATCGTAAGTGTTTTCCTTGATCAGCTTAGCCGAGCCGTCTGCGCAAAGTTCAGCCAGGGCTTGCGAATTGAGCGAGACATCGTTGAAACCGAGCACTCTGGCAAAATAAAACGGCACATTCAGGTGAGCGTCAATGAAAGCTGTTTCAGTGCCTTTCGTGACATTCACAGTGATGTCGGCCTGATCGGTGGGCAGGCCGTTCTGGGCGAAGACGTCCAGCGCTTTCTGCTGGATCACTGCCGGGTCGCTGCTGTTTTTCATGGCCTGGGCTGCTGAGAGCGCTGCGAGCTGAGCTGCCTGGTCCAGGGTGGATTTCTGCATATAGGCATTGCCCACGTCAATCGCCAGTGCCGCCATACCCATGAGCACAACGACGGACAGGGCCACAATCACGATGGAAACGCCTTTTTTGTTCAGTAAATAGAATTTTATTTTCATTATTCCTCCTTGACAGGATAATTATATATTAAACAGCAAAGGTAATACCAATCCATGAAACCTGCAGTTGACTGGAATTTACGGATTGCAGATTGCATTTTGCACTGTCTGGATTGTGGGATGCAATAAAAGTCTCCTCAAGGTGTTTTATAGACCATGACATGGGTGGTAATCGTTCTGCTGCTTTCAGTATAAATAATCTCAATCGTATCTACGCTGAAATCAGCCGGTGCTGTATAATTGGGGCTGGAATTGAAGCTGCCCAGCACTGCATTGTAACTGACACTGCTCACTTCGAGCGAACTGTTGTCTGAATAATAAACGCACTTATGCAGATTGCTGCAGTCATAGCTTCCGCCGGCCTGCACTTCCAGAGTCGGCTGGCTGGTAGTCATATACAGCGGGGTCTTGACAGGTGCGGAAAGGGTCGCTGACCAGACATCCGCTCGATCGTCACTTCCGTCCCAACCGCCGATCACCCACATTTTGTCATTAAAAACCAGGCTGGTCTGTGACCATCTGGCAGCCCAGGGAGCATGGAGGTTGGCCTGGGTCCAGGCTGCGCCGTCAGTGGAATACCAGACATCGTTTTCCTTAATGTCGTAATCCACTGTGTTTTCATTATAAGAGTTATCACCGCCGAGCACCCACATTTTATCGTCATAAACCAGGCTGGTGTGGGAACCTCTGCCAATCCAGGGGGCTGAAGCTGTAGCTTGAATCCAGGTCACTCCATCCGTCGAATACCAGGCGTCGTTATAAGAGGCAGCAGCGGCATATCCGCCGATTACCCACATCCTGTTGTCATAAACCAGGATGGTCTGGCGGCTTCTCGGACTCCAGGCCGCGCTGGCAGTAGCCTGAATCCAGGTTATTCCGTCATCTGAATACCAGACGTCGTTCTGGTAAGTTGAATTGTTATCCAGACCGCCGAGCACCCACATCCTGTTGTCATAAACCAGACAGCTCTGGCTGCGTCTCGGGCTCCAGGCCGCACTGGCAGTAGCCTGAACCCAGTTCTTTCCATCTGTGGAGCACTGGACATCATTGTAATTAGTATAGGTGGAGTTTGCGTAACTGCAGCCGCCCATTACCCAGAGCTTGTCTTTGAAGACAAGGCTGCTCTGAAAGACTCTTGCGATGCAGGGTGCCTCTGAAGTGGCCTGCTGCCAGTTGATTCCGTCTGCAGAAGACCAGACTTCATTTCTCAATGCATAATAATCATCCCAGCCTCCGATCACCCACATCCTGCCGTTGAAGACAACGCTGTGATGAGCATCTCTGGCGACCCAGGCTGCATTCGCTGTGGCCTGAATCCAGGCCAGGCTGTTTGTCACAATCAAGTCTATAGATACTTTTTTCCCGAATTCAGTGTAGGAGATCTCGATGGTATCAGTGCCGATCGAACCAGGGGCAGAGTATAGAGTTCCACTGATGGAACCTCTGACAGCATTGCAGCTGACATTTGTCACTTCCCGGGTAGTGCTGTTGCTGAAATAAACAGTCTTTTTGACTGCCGAGAGTTCGTAAGTCCTGTCTGTGCCTATTTCGAGCGTCTGCGGATTCGCAGCCAGAGAAAGGGGATCCCTGACTGTCACGATCAATTGGGCACTGACTGAGATGCCGAATTCAGAGTATGAGATCTCGATGGTGTCTGTACCAGTCGATTCAGGAGAGGTATATAAGCTTCCATTCACCGATCCCCTGGAAACGGCGTAATTGACAGCGCTGGTTTCCAAAGTTGTGCTGCTGCTGTAAGTGACAGTCTTTCTGACATTTGAAAGTTCATAGGTTGTCCCAGTGGGTATCCCGAGAGTCTGGGGATTGAGAGCCAGAGAGAGCGGGCAGGTGATGGATATTTTTAAATGGGCAGTGATAGTTCTGCCGTTTTCAGAGCAGGATATTTCCAGAGTGTCAGCTCCGGCTGCGGCAGGTGCCGTGTAGACTGTTCCGCTGATTGTGCCGCTGATGGCGGAATAAGTGACTGAGTTTGCTTCCTGAGTGGCATTGTTGCTGTAGAAGATGGTTTTTCTGATATCCCTGAGTTCCACTGTCCCGTTGGGATGGGTTTCGAACACCCGCGGGCTGGTAGTCATGTAAAGAGGGGTTGAGACAGGATTAGAAGTGCTTGTAAACCAGACATCATTGTAATAGCTGCCGTGATAGCCGCCGATCACCCACATTTTATCGTCATAAACCAGGCTGACTTGGCTGTATCTTGAAGCCCAGGCCGCATTGTCGGCAGCCAGAGTCCAGGTCACGCCGTCGGATGAATACCAGATGTCATTATAGTAACTGCTGCCGTAACCGCCGATCATCCACATTTTATCGTCATAAACCAGGCTGGAATGGCAGTATCTCGCAGACCAGGAAGCGCTGGTAGCAGCACTGTTCCAGGTTGAGCCGTCAGTGGAATACCAGACATCGTTTTTATAGCCGCTGCTGTAACCGCCGATCACCCACATTTTATTGTCGTAAACCAAACTGGAATGGCCATATCTGGCAGGCCAGGCTGCAGCGGCAGTGGCAATCCAGGTAATACCATCGATTGAATACC
>JAQTZZ010000027.1 GCA_028687545.1 Candidatus Wallbacteria bacterium | reverse complement strand
CAGGAGATACTTCAGCCTGGAGTCAATGGAACTGATTAAGGGCTTGTATTGCAAGGAATTGAGGGCTGCTTAGGTTGACAGGAGTAGCCGATGGAAATTTACACCACTTGACGGGACGTAGCTAAATGATGTGTGAGTAGAGGTAAACTTTTCGTTTTGTATAGTCATGGAAACCATAAAAGCAAATAACGGTTTTTGAAAAAACACTATGTTGAAAGACAACACAATACAGCTTATGAAATTATTAGTTGATAATTGACAAGCTTAAAAGCCGCACAGAGACCACTTATCGTCATAATGAATATTAACGGACGTTAAGATTGAGAAATCAAATACCCATAAAAAAATAATAACAAGTCATCTTGATTTTAATGGTTCATACAGAAATCAATACTCCTTAGCAGTTTATCAGTATCTTTACATTGAGTTATAAACTCAGCGTCATTCATGGTTCTTTGAGGAATACTTACATTGCCTTTTCTTACTGCAACATGTCCAAATTCACCCATGGCTCAAATCGTCCAATGAGGTTGTAGCAATCCTTGAAGTCTTATCTCCCACATCCACCCTGTTGGAGCTGTAATGACGCGTCTTTGTGTTATCTGAAGAGTCCATCGGGGATCACATATGTAGATTTGTTGAATTGAATTATGTCTTTCTGTATCATAGGTAAAAGCACTAAAATTCATGCTAGATGTTCAAACATTATCTATCTACAAACGGGAGGCTACATGAAACTCATTATGAAAAAGGTGGCAGCTATAATTTTACTCCTTTCGTTTTTATGCAATATTAGCTATGCTGAAAATGAATCACTTAAATCTCTTCTCGGTAAATGCAACGAAAGCGAATTGAAGCAACTGACCGACATAGTTGGTGGTGACGCCACTTCAATAATTAGTAATCTTTCATGGGCCTACGGAAATGCTATAACAGGACCATATAGATCATTATTTGACTCAGAAGTGCCATATTCAACTATTCTACGGTCTGTTGCCAGAAGAATGAAAATAACAGTTTATGATTACTGGGATGACAAAACAATAGAAGGGAAAATTTTTGAAAATTACCTTGAAGCAATGTGGTCAGGACTCACAGCAGAACAAAAGCAACAAGTCCTAGATAACATAGCTAAAGAACTAAAAGACAAAGGGGTTGATCCATCAAAAATTAAGGGTTTAGTAGCATCAACATCCATTTCTGCGTTAATATTCACTGTAACATCATTGGGATTTACACCGTATATAGCTCTTACCACATTTATCCACGCAATAGGAGTAGTGATTGGAGTTACTTTTCCATTTGTTGTCTATACTTCTGCAACCTATCTTCTTTCTGTCTTAACAGGCCCAGTGGGGTGGGGGTTGGCAATTGCCGCAGGAGTATGGTATTTTTTTAACACCAACTATACTACATTAACCAAATTTACTATTGCAAAGCATGTTATTGAATTATCCAAATCGTAACAGTATTTTTAGGAGGAAGAGTGAAAAAAAAACCTAAAAAGATACTTGTGATAATTTTTCTTGTTTGCTTTGTTTATGATGTTTTTGGTGCTACCAATGAAAGTTTTAAGTCATTTTTGTTTAAATGTAATGAGAACGAACTAAAACAGTTAGCTGATGAAAATATTCTAAATTGTGATCCAACTGTCAGTTCCATAATCAACAAATTAAAATGGGCTTACGGAAATGCAATTACAGGTCCATTCAGATACTTATATGAATATGACGTCTCATATTCAGAAATTTTAAAATCAGTCGCTAAAAGAATGAAGATAGAAGTTGATGAAAAGTGGGATGAAAGTATGTTAGAAGCAAAAATCTTTGATGGTTATCTGGATGCAATGTGGTCAGGGCTCTCCGCCGAGCAAAAACAGCAAGTATTAAAAAATATCGCTGCAGAAATAAAAAGTAAAGGTATTGACCCCAAAGATTTAGCAGGTTTGTTCACAAGCGGATCAATTTCAGCCATAATTCTGTATATCACTTCACTTGGTTTTGAGCCATTTCTAGCACTATCTACAACTATCCATGCAATAGGAGTCGTAATTGGAATTACTTTTCCATTTGTCATCTACACTTCAGCAGCCCATCTTCTCTCTGTACTAACTGGTCCTGTTGGGTGGGGAATAGCAATAACTGCAGGCCTTTGGTATGTATTAAACACTGATTACACTACTCTTACGAAATTTATAATTGCAAAGCATGTGATTGGTATAGCTGGCAAGTGAACTATCCGCTGTATCCTTTTCAGAGTAGTTTTATAAACCGTTTTGTTGAGGAAAAATCAATTATACTCTCACATCCAATGGGAACTGGCAAGACAAGAACGGCGATTGAATGTTTTTTGCGATTAAAAAGAGACAACAAAGTAGATAGAGCTCTAGTTCTAACTACAGCATCCTTGATAGCTAATTTTATTGATAACATTAAGTTATTTTGCCCTCAAATCTCTTATAAAATTATTAATCGCAGCAGTTCTCATGAGCTAGGCCCTGACTTTAATTTAATTTCCTTTAGTTATTTTGTTAAACATTTCAGCAAATTTGATTTTAGTTCATCAAATTTTCTAATCATCGATGAATTTCACCATAGTAAAAACGAAGATACAAAAACTTCAGAGATGTTAAAAAAAATACGTACCGGATTTGAATACTTCCTTCCTTTAACAGGAACCCCATTTCAAAATAACGTGAAAGAATTTATTAATTTAGTTGAGATAGTTTCAAATAAAAATCTTTTCCCTTTGATTGAGAGAGAATTTCAGAGGAAATGGGATTATAGAGATTCGAATTTTCTTAAAAGATTTTATTATGTTGTTGTTAAAAAGAAACCTCTGTATGGCCAAATCATAGGTATAAAAAAACCTGGTAGATTTAGAGATCTAGTAAGTAGATATTATGATTTTGTAGATTTAGAAAAATTGCCAAGTTATCCTAAATTAACTGAAGAAAATTGCGAAATTACACTAGACCAATTTACTCAAAAAAAATACGATGTCTCTCTATCTAGATTAAAAAAGCATTTAAACTATCTTGATGATGAAGAAGATAACGAACGAAAACTGATTCGATCAATAAATAAACTTCAATACTGCAGGCAAACAATACTGAATCCTTTGTATTCTGATAACAAGTACTATTTATCACCTAAAGTAGCTCAATTGATCGCAGATCTTAAAAAAGTAATTTTAGATGATGATAATCGGTGTTTAATTTACTCGAACTTTGTAAATGCTGGAGTAAATACAATTTCATACTTTTTAACAAAAGAAAGCATTGAACATGAAGTGTTTATTGGTGACACTTCAAAAGAAAAAAGAGCTAATGTATTAAAGGACTTTAAATCTGGTAAAAATAGAGTCGTTGTCTTTTCAAACGTTGGTGGAGAAGGATTAGATTTGCCTCAAGCAAATAAAATATTTATCATTGATCCCCACTTTAATCCTTCAATAGAATCTCAGATGCTATCGAGAGCAAGGCGAATAAATTCTAACTGGAAAGAAATCTGTGTAAAAAGATATCTTGCAAAATGTATTAATAATTCCGATACAATCGATCAAAAAATATTTAGGATTTCCGAAAAAAAGAAATCCATTAACAATTTAATTTCAGACACCATTCGAGGAAAATCTTGTTAAATTACATGTTACTTAGATTTCCATAAAATATGTGGAGGAAAAAATGAGCAAAGAAAGCAATCTTAGTAAGGCTGCAAAAGTTGGTGCTGCTGGAGCTGCGGGTGCAGCGGTTGGCGTGGCAACAGTTGAAGCGGCTGGTTTGACCGCAGCGGGTATGGTTGGTTCAGCCAGTGGAATAGGTTCAGCAGCTGGACCTATTGGAGCTGCCGCAGGAGCCGTTATTGGTGTAGCTGCTTGGGGTATTTACAAAATATTTTCTAGTAAATAGCCAAACCTCTTTCAGAGTACCCTCTGAACTTTGGCTGAAGGCCAGACACGCCTCAAGGATGCAGTTCAAGGTGGCCATCGGTCAACACCTATCACCCAATGTATCGGACGCTAACAAAAGAATACTCTAAATAGCATTTCAGATGAGTTAAAAAACACCAGCCAAGTACGAAGTTTAAAACTATGGGCTAAGAATTAATCGCAATCCGTTGTCCATTGGTTTGTGATCAGAATAATCGCGGTCACGATAAGCAGAGCGGCATAAATAGCCAAAGTAGCCATAGTACCATGATCCGCCTCTTAATATTCGGTAGTACTCACTCAAAGGCCCTTGCGGGTCATCAGTTGGAGAACTTGAATAATAACTCGAAGAATGCCAGTCCTGGCACCATTCACAAACATTTCCGCTCATATCATACAACCCCCAAGCATTGGGCAGCTTTAAACCCACATCATGAGTCTGAGAATTACAATTCGATGAATCCCATAGGTAATTCACATCTACAGTATCACCCCAATAATAAGAATTCAGGCTCCCTGCTCTGCAAGCGTATTCCCACTCAGCTTCTGATGGTAACCTGAAGGTGCCTAATGACAAACTGTTAAGTGTTGTTATGAAAGTCTGACAATCATCCCAGGAAACTTGCTCTACTGGTCGATTGCCTGTATTCAGATATCCATTGTACTCTTGAAACCAACTTGGGTTGCTTCCAGTGATTGCCTGCCACTGTGCTTGAGTAACTTCATATTTGCCGAGGTAATAACCCTGAGTAATGTTCACAGTGTGTTGCGGTCCTTCATCTGAAACGCGGTCAGGTTCAGATTCTGGACTGCCCATAGCGAAGTTACCCGCTGGTACCCAAATGAAATCCATGGTTACATCGGTGGGCAGGGTGATTGTCTTGATTTCACCTGTCGGATGCGTTTCGCCATTCACAGTTACGCTCAGGTCTACTGTCTTCGTCACTCCATTTTCTGTGTAACTAGCAGTCAACACTGCACTGCCCGCACTGGAACTCGCAGTATAAGTGCTCCCATTCACAGTTCCTCCCCCGGATTTAACGCTCCACGTTCCAGTGACTTCCGCTGTGCTGCTGTCAGAGTATGCAGCAGTAACCTTGATGCAATTCAAGACATATGCAGCATTAGGTCCTAACAACCTTGTAGATAAATTGATAGTTATGCCGGACAGTTGTTTGAATACAGTGATGCTCAATTCAGAAGTTCTGGTCACTTCATTTTCAGTGTAGCTGCAAGTCAGTACTGCGCTGCCTGCCATGCTGCCAGCGTTGTAAGTGCTCTCGCTTATGCTGCCAATTCCGCTGATTTTGCTCCAGGTTTCCCCTGTAACTTCTGTTGTCGAGGAATCCGAATAATGTGTAGTCACGACTACATTGCTCAAATCATATGAACCGTTTGTATATACGTTGATGGTAGAAGGATTAATACTGATGGTAGATAGGGTTTTTACTACAGTTACTGCAAAATCAGCAGTCTTGGTAATGCCACCTTCTGTATAGGTGCAAGTCAATACAGCACTGCCTGTATTGGAACTAGCGCTATAGGTACTGTCACTTACACTGCCAACTCCGCTGGTTTTGCTCCAGGTTACATTGGTAACACTAACAGTTGAGGAGTCCGAATAATGGGCTGTAACTGTGACATCTGATAAGTTGTAAGTGCCACTCGTAACTACATTGACCGAAGAAGGGCCTATGTTGATGCTGGAAAGAGTCTTGGTTTGAGTAATCGGGTTGACGACTAGCCGCACCCCGTCGCTACTGTCACAATAACTGTTACTAAGACTATTACGAGTCGCAGAGCGACAGTAAACGAAATAGTCATGGTTGTACCACGAGCCGCCACGCAATACTAAGCTTGAACCGGTAGTTGGACCCGTCGGATCATCCGCAATAGAACTTGAATATGATCCAAACCAGTCGCTGCACCATTCCCATACATTCCCGCTCATGTCAAATAGACCCCAAGGGTTTGGGAGCTTTAAACCTACATCATGAGTCTGGGAGCTGCTATTGTCATAATACCACATGTAATTCCCATCAACACTTTCTCCCCAATAATATAATGTTGTGCTCCCTGCACGACAAGCGAATTCCCATTCCGCTTCTGTCGGAAGTCTGAATGTGCCAATCCCCTTTCCATTCAATGCCGTAATAAATGACTGGCAATTGCTCCAGGTTACTCTCTCAACAGGGCGATTGGGATTGCCGGAAAAACCACTAGGATTACTACCCATTACTGCCTGCCACTGCGCTTGAGTAACTTCATACTTACCCATCCAAAACCCATGGGTGATGTTTACCGTGTGCTGCGGACCTTCTTCATAACTCCTGTACGGTTCGGAATTTGGGCTACCCATCGTAAAGTTACCTGCAGGAATCCAGACAAAATCCATTGTCACTTCACCGGTCAGGGTTAATGTTTTACATTCCCGTACAGATATACCAAGTTCAGCAGTTTTAGTAACTTCACCATCAATGTAAGAGCACATTAAAACTGCTGAACCTGCATCTAGACCTGCGGTGTATGTGGTTCCATTCACAGTTCCTACTCCGGATTTCACGATCCATGTCCCAGTCACTTCCTCTGTGCTGCAGTCCGGATAAATCACTATATCTTTTATACTGTTTAGGTTATAAGTTGACCCGGTCATTACTACTAATGAAGTTATACAGAGAGAAAGGCCAGATAGAGTAACATTCATTTCTGCAGTTCGAGTCACTCCATTATCGGCGTAACTGCAAGTCAGTATCGCATAACCTGCATTGGGACCAGCGGTATAAGTGTTCCCATATACAGTGCCTATCCCTGATTTCACTTTCCATGTACCGCAGACTTCTACTGTGTAGTTACCCATGTATACTGCAGTAATCTTGATATTGTTCAAGTCATATACCGAACCAGTCGGTAAAACCATTGAAGATGGGCTGAGAGTTATGTTAGACAAGGAGTTCTGAACACATGCTAAACGTATGCCTACATCCGTGTAGCCACAGTCTGGTGGTTCGGAATCGCGGCTAGCTGACCGTGAACAGTTTATTCCTTGGTACCAGCTGCCTCCGCGATGTATCCGAGATTCACCTGTAGTTGGTCCTTGTGGGTCAACAGCAGTTGAACTTGAATAGTCTATCCATCTTTGTCCATGTAACGTACTATACGGGCATCTGTCCTGGCATCTTTCCCAGACATTTCCGCTCATATCAAATAGACCCCAAGAATTAGGTAGCTTTAAACCTACATCATGGGTCTGGGAATTGCTGTTTCCGTTGTACCACATGTAATTTCCATCAGCATTATCCCCCCAATAATAAGCTGTGGTACTCCCAGCTCTGCAAGCATACTCCCATTCTGCTTCAGTCGGTAGGATGAAGGTGCTGATATCCATATTATTAAGTTTAGAAATAAAGGGCTGGCAGTCATTCCAACCAATCTCCACTGGTCTCTGGTCACCCTTAAAACCACTTGGGTTATTTCCCATTATAGCCTGCCACTGACCTTGGGTGACTTCATATTTTCCCAACCAGAAGCCTTGTGTGATATTAACAGTGTGCTGAGGGCCTTCATTAATACTTCTGTTTGGTTCTGAATCCGGACTGCCCATTGTGAAGCTTCCGGCAGGAATCCAGTTGAATTTCATGGTCACTTCGCCAGTCAAAGTCACAGTTTTACTTGTACCTGGAGTGGGGCTGACCCACACAGCAACATTAAGATATGCAGTTTTAGTCACTCCATTTTCTGTATAATTGGTTTTCAAAATAACACTGCCTGTATCTACTGTAGCAGTATAGATGCTGCCAGAGATTGAGCCGCCACCTGAACTTTTACTCCAGATTTCACCTGTGACTTCTCTGCTACTTCCATCTGAATAATCCGCAAACACCTTGATGTTAGACAAATCATAGAAATGTCCAGTGTCCAAATAGATTAAAGTTGGTTTGAGTGTAATAAAAATCATCGTCCCTACTGATACGTGGAAATCAGTAGTTTTAGTCACTCCACCTTCTGAGTACCTTGCAGTCAACACAACACTTCCTGGGTCAGTATTTGCTATGAAATTGTTTCCTGATATTGAGCCGTTGCCTGAACTTCTACTCCAAATTTCACTCGTAACCTCTTTGCTACTTCCATCCGAGAAATTTGCAAATACTTTGATGTCAGCTAAATTAAAAGAACTGCCTATGTTCAGATAAATCGTGGTAGGTGTAAGAGCAATGGAAGTCATAGTTACAACTGAAATCACGAGATCGACAGTTTTAGTTACTTCATTTTCAGTGTAACTTGCTGTTAATACTACACTACCATTATCAGGTGGAGAAGTATAAAGACTACCTTCGATTGTGCCAGGTACAGAGGTTGTATATACATACCCTTTTACACTCCATGTTTCACCATTGACTTCTTTGCTGTTCCCGTTCGCGTATGTCGCAAGCAATTGGATGCCAGACAGATTATAAGTGCTGCCTGTTGTCACACAGATTGAGGATGGCTTGAGAGTAATAGAAGTAAGAGGACAAACCACCACTGTTACTGAGAAATCAGCAGTCTTGGTAATTCCACCTTCAGTGTAGCTGCATGTCAGCACTGAGCTACCTGTATTGGAACCAGCGCTATAGGTTCTCCCATTTATGCTACCCACTCCACTGGTTCTGCTCCAGGTTGCATTGTTGACATTGGCTGTTGTGGAGTCCGAATAATGTGCCGTCACGACCACATTGCTCAAATCATACGAACTGCTTGTGTATAAATTGACAGAAGAAGGGCTAATACTGATGCTTGAAAGAGTCTTAACTACAGTCACTGAGAAATCCGCAGTCTTGGTAATCCCATTTTCTGTATAGCTGCATGTCAACACAGCGCTGCCTAAGCTTGTTCCGGCATTGTAAGTGCTCCCACTCATACTGCCTACTCCACTGGTTTTGCTCCAGGTTTCACCCGTGATTTCTGCTGTCGTGGAATCTGAATAATGCGCTGTTAAAATCACATTGTTAAGGTTGTATGAACCATTGGTGTTCACGGAAATGGATGAAGGAGCCAAACTGATGCTGGAAAGAGTTTTTATCACTGTCACTGTGAAATCTGCAGTCTTTGTGACTCCACCTTCAGTAAAGCTGCAAGTTAACACAGCAGTGCCAACGCTTGTTCCCGCGTTGTATGTGCTACTACTTACACTTCCCACACCACTAGTTCTGATCCAAGTTAGGTTATTTACTGCGTTTGTACTGTTGTCCGAATAGTATGCTGTAACTGAGACATTGGATAAATTATACGTGCCATTGGTGCTCACAGTTGCAAAGGCCGGACTTATGCTGATGCTGGTAAGAGGGACGAACTCAGGCATCTGGTTCAGCGTTACTGCAAGGATTCGCAAGCCAAGATCTGAGTAGGAATGATCAGGAGGCATGGCGTGTCGAAGTGCTGATCGGCAATAAGGGTCGCTAGGGTACCAACTGCCGCCCCGATGAACACGTGATGGGCCAGTTGTTGGGCCTTGTGGATCTGTCACCGTGGAGTTTGAATAATCACCAGATCCGTTTTGACCCAATTCCCAAATATTTGCGCTTAGATCTTGACACCACTCCCAGACATTACCGTTCATATCGCATAGACCCCATGCGTTGGGAAACTTCAAACCAACATCATGGGTTTGTGAACCACTGTTAGCGGGATACCACATGTAATTCCCATCAACACTGCTTCCCCAGTAATGTGCTGTCGATGTCCCTGCTCTGCAGGCGTATTCCCATTCCGCTTCAGTAGGCAACCTAAAGGTTCCATAGCCTTTGTTGTTCAGCGTTGCAATGAATGATTGGCATACGTTCCAGGATACATATTCTACTGGCCGATTACTTGAATTTGGGTAGTTTGCCCCCTGAAACCCACTGGGATTTCTGCCGGTAATTGCTTGCCATTGAGCTTGAGTAACTTCGTACTTCCCCAACCAGAAGCCTTGCGAGATGTTCACAGTATGCTGCGGCCCTTCGTTGATATTTCTGTATGGTTCTTCTTCAGGGCTACCCATGGCAAAACTTCCAGATGGAATCCAGATGAATTTCATTGTCACTTCCCCCGTTAGAGGTACTGTAATACACGCGCCTGGATTGGGGGTAATCCAGACAGCTACATTAAGAGATGCGGTTTTAATCACTCCATTTTCAGTATAATTGGCTGCCAAAATAACATTCCCGGTATCAATGGGAGCAGTATAAATACTACCCGAAATTGATCCATTGCCTGAGCTTATACACCATGTTTCATCTGTGATTTCTCTGCTGCTACCATTTGCATAAGTCGCAAACACTTGGATGCCAGACAGATTATAAGCACTACCCGTGGTAACATTGATCGAGGATGGCTTGAGAGTAATGGAGGTCAGAGGACAAACCACCACTACTATTGAAAAATCTGCAGTCTTGGTAACTCCACCTTCGGTATAAGTGCAAGTCAATACTGCACTGCCTGTATTGGAACCAGCGCTGTACATGTTACCACTCAAATTACCAAATCCGCTAGTTCTGCTCCAGGTTACACTTGTGACACTGGCTGTCGTGGAGTCAGAATAATGCGCTGTCACGGATAAATTGCTTAAGTCGTATGAGCAGTTTGTGTATACAGTGACAGACGAAGGATTTATGCTGATGCTGGAAATGGTTTTGACAACTGACAGCGAGAGGTCTGCAATCTTGGTAATTCCCTCTTCAGTGTAGCTGCATGTCAGCACTGCGGTACCCGTATTAGAACCAGCGTAGTATGTGTTGCTACTTACGCTACCCACTCCACTGGTTTTGCTCCAGGTAGATCCACTTAAACTAGCTGTGCTACTGTCTGAATAATGGGCTGTAACAGTCACATTACTCAAGTCATATGTACCGTTTGCGTATACAGTAATAGAAGCTGGATTTATGCTGATACTGGAAAGAGCCTTGACCACAGTAACAGTTAAATCTGCAGTCTTGGTCACATCTCCTTCGATGTAACTCGCTCTTAATGCGACAATGCTTCCAATATAATCTAGAGCGGTATACACATTATTTTCGACAGTACCTCCTGGCACTTTTGTTGTATACCAGACTTCTTCTGTAACTTCTCTGCTGCTTCCATTTGAGTATTCGGCGATTACCATGATAGTGGTCAAGTCATAATTACTGCCGGGATTCATATAGATCATGGTTGGTGTGATGGAAATGGAAGTAAGTTGATATTGACTTACAACCAAGACAGAAAGATCTATGGTCTTATTCAATCCACTTTCAGTGTAACTTGCCGTCAGCACTGCACTGCCTGGCGTGCTGCCCGCATAATAAGTGCTCCCACTCGCACTGCCTACTCCACTGGTTTTGCTCCAGGTTTCACCCGTGATTTCTGCTGTCGAGGAATTTGAATAATGCGCTGTTACAATCACATTGTTAAGGTTGTATGAACAATTGGTGTTCACAGAAATGGACGATGGGGTCAAGCTGATGCTGGTGAGAGTTATTGTTTCTGAAGTAGATTGGTGTTGTGCAGCATCTTGGCTGACGACCAGCCTTAAGCCCATGTCACCGGCGCGTCCAGTGGGATAATCGCTGTAACGAAATGTCGATCTGCAGATGCGGATACCACCGCCACCCCAGCTGCCACCTCGTATCACATGGCGTGAGCCTGTTGATGGCCCGGGCGGATCAATGGCAGGAGAGATATTATAGTAAGCTGCATCATACCAATCATTGCACCACTCCCAGACATTTCCACTCATGTCAAATAAACCCCAGGCGTTAGGCAACATTAGGCCTACATCATGGGTTTGTGAATTACTGTTGTCCCAATACCAGCAATAACTTCCGTCCATGGAGGGTCCCCAGTAATATGGAGTAGTGCTTCCTGCTCTGCAAGCGTATTCCCACTCAGCTTCTGTTGGTAATCTGAAAGTACCGATGTTTTTGCTGTTCAGCGCTGTAATGAAAGCCTGACAATCATTCCAGGTAACCTCTTCAACAGCCCGGTTTGGATAACCTGAAAAGTAACTTGGATTATTACCCGTCACTTCCTGCCACTGACGCTGAGTCACTTCGTACTTGCCAAGATAAAATCCCTGGGTAATATCCACAGCGTGTTGTGGTCCCTCATCACTGCTCCAGTTTTCCACTGAGTCTGGGCTGCCCATTGTGAAACTTCCTGCAGCTATCCATACAAAATCCATAACTGTCTCGCCGGTCAAAGCTAATGTAATGACCCCCAATGGTACAGGCTCTTCCAAAGGCCTATTATCCACTGTAAACATCCCTGATTCTCCAGCCCTACCGTCAGTGGTGCCGTCATTCGGCAGAAGTTTCACCCTCACTCTGGTCTGGAGATCAGCAAAATCGTTGTCAGAATTCCATGTAAGAGTCCTGGTGCCTGGCAAGCAGTTACTTGTCGCTCCATTGATTTGTACTGAGGCTGTGTAAGTGAAACCGTCGTCGAGCGAATAGAAGAGCATCACACTGCAGGTATCCCCGTCAGGATCAAACAGCATGTAATTCACACTGATTTCACCAGAAATTCCTGATACTTCTATACTCTCGATCACAGGGAGGTTGTTAGAGCCTGACAAGGCAGCATAACCTGCATCACATTCGCTGAGCAGGCTCGATTCTCCAGAATCATCGAATGCTTTGATCTTATAGTAATATTGAATACCTCCAAGTACAGCAAAATCGTCAAAAGTCGTTGACGGCCAGTTACTGGAAATTGCTGAATATGTGCCGACTGCAGAGCCTGAACGAAAAACTTGATACCCATAAGTTCCGCTGACAGCATTCCAGGTGACCCTCACCCTGTCTGAATAGATGCCGTCACTGGCGCTAACGTTGTTTGGAGCATATATATCCACTATTGTGGATGTATACCTAAGCAAACCCTGGTTCTGCATGTACATCCAGAACCCTAGGTTGGGGTACAGCTCTTTCAGTGTGCTGAAATCAATAACATCCGTGTTCATGAATGTATGAAATCCTTCCATTTCTCCATCATGAGGGAAACGGTAAAAGCCCATTATATATTTCACTTCTCCGCTAACTGCGGTACTTCCGAAAATCGAATCAATGGTAGTACCTGTCTGGCTCTGGTATGTGGGAAGAGCATTGGAAGAATCAAGCCAGTAACCCACCAGATTCCAACCCTGATTTATGTTTCTGGAATAATCGCTCCTGATTCTAGAGCCGCTCAACTGTAAAATATCATCGCCTGTCATGTACACCCAGTATCCATGATAAGGGTCCATGGTTGTAAGATTGCTGAACGATTTCATTGAGGGAAGGTTCATGAAAGTTCGGAATCCCTCCTGTCCTTCGTCTTCTGGGTTGCGGAAAAAGCCCATTACATATTTTAGGTTATTGATTCCAGCAAAAATTGCTTCAATTGAATCAGAAAAAGGTGTCAGCCCAAGACTTATTAAGTTCCATCCTGATTTGAGCGGAATTGTTCTAGTCACACCTGCAGCTGCTGTGATGTTCAATTCTGCAGTACCGAGATTAGTGAAATTGATGCTTCCTGAGGCATGGATTCCATTGATGAACAAGGAAATATTTTCCCCTTCGCTGCATCCTTCTACCTCCTCAGATGTTCCGGGATCATCGCCCAGAATTGAAAGCACGCCATATTTATTAAACACTTCCACAACATAGAGACCACATAACACATTCCGAGCACTTTTGGCACTAATTACGTCCCCTGGAATCACGGCTTCCAGAGTACCATCACCGTCGTGGTCGATTTCCGCTTTACCATATACATCCATATGGAGAGTGGACAACTTAAATGAAGGCAGGGACATAATCGTGAAGTCCAGGCCGCTGAGATTTCTATTGCTTACTGTAGCCTGGGTGGACCCTGGCCAATAGCCTCCTTTGTAGACTGTAACCGTGTAATCTCCTGGGTCAACATTAGTGAAGCTGTATGTTCCGCTGGCATTGGAATTGACTTCCTGTATGATCACACTCGATCGCCATAGCGTAACCCTGACTCCTGAAAGACCAGAGGTCGAACCTGAAACAGTCACTCCCGCAAATGCTGAAGTAATCAATATCGCCAGAATAAGAATGACTAAAGCTTTCGATATATTACACAAATCAGTCGCCTATATTTAAAATCGTTTTCGCCCCAATTGATTATACCGGATAGAGCTATGTTTTGTCAAATAACATCAGAACTCAGTCATCACTGTCCAAGGCCGTAAATGGTTGTTTCGATTGAGGCATTGCTGGTGATAATGGACAGGTTGAGGGCTATACTCGGGTTTGCAATCTTAATAATCTCATTCACCAGGACATCATTGGTCAGCCTGTTGAGGCCGCAGATATCACCGAAACCAGTAGCTACATTGGCAGTTGTGGCGCAGTTTAGGTCGCAATCTGAAAAACCAAACCGCATTGCCACAGTGGCCTGAGCCTCAGCAACTACCACTGGAGTAATAGTGGTAGCATTGAAGTTTGAACCGTCAAGTTTTGTGCCGATTTGACTGATCAATCCATCAATTGAGGTTTCATTTTTTAAGTCAGTGCCGGTCATTCCGGTACCTGTGTTTAGAAGATTCAAGGCTGCGATGGTTGTAGCTGGTGTCATGGAAACAATTTCACCATTATTGATGTGGGGCGCTACGTTCAACATCATCTTATTCACGCTGTTAAGCACATATTTGAAGATGTACACTCGGGGCAGGTTGTTGTAATCCGGGCTTGAGATGACACAGGCAGTAAAACGTCCGGTTGTGCTGTCCTGGAATGTCGGGTTGCCGTAAGCTATGTTCTGCCTGTGGCCAGTTTTATCCTGTATATAGCAATAGAATCCAGTTACATCAGTTTGGGTGAGAAAAGTGTTGTTGGCAATTCCACTGAAGTCTACTGTTTCAATTGTTCCATTGATTACTCTTATCTGTAGATCAGTACTTACATTCATACCGCTCTGATAAAAAGTCCCTGTTAGGATAGTAGTTCCTGATTCACTGGGTGCAGTAAAAGTATTACCATCAATTGCACCGCTTCCGCTTTTTATTTTCCAGTTAATGAAATGTAAGAGAGCCGAAGATCCATTGGCACAAGATGCATTTACCAAAATATTAGTCAGATCATAGGTCGAGTCTGCATTTAAATCTATTGAATTTGGTGTAAAGGAGATATTTTCCACAGGACTGTTATCACCAGAGTATTTAATAATTCCTGGATTGTTCATATAGAGCCAATAACCATGACATGCGTCCAGGTTTTTCAAAGTGGAGAAACTCATTGCCGAGTTATTCATAAATGTCCTGAAGCCTTCTGAACCACCATCGTCGGTAGTGCGATAAAATCCCATGATATATTTGCAGATGCCACTGATGGCGCTGTTATTATAGATTGAGTCAATTACTGTGCCGGTCTGAGTTTCCAAAGAAGGGAGTGCTCCGCTGGCATCGTTCCAATAGCCTACAAGGTTCCATCCAGAGCTTAGCTCACGAATAGTGTTTTTCCCGATCAATGCACCATCAACAGATAAAGTGGCTTCACCTGTCATATACACCCAATAGCCATGAAATCCATCCATTGTGGTCAGAGTACTAAAATTTTTTACGCTTTCGATGTTCATGTATGTTCTGAAACCCTCAGCACCATTATCCGCTGGGTTCCTGAAAAAACCCATCACATATTTCATCTCTGGAACATTACTGAAAATTACTTCAATCGATTGACTGGAAGGCTGCACGCCAAGCGAGATCAAATTCCATCCTGCTCTAAGTTGGACGGCTCCTGCTGCAATTAGGTCCTTACCAGCAGCGAGCTGATCCAGTTTATTAAAAGCCCTGTCCGCAAAAGTAGTAGTAATGGCTGTGCGGATGCGATTGATATAGAAATAGACGGTTTCACCATCAGTGAAGCCTTCATCAATCGAAGAAGTTGTAATGTCATCACCATAAATTGGCATTGAACCATATAATCCGGCTTCCTTTACTTGAAATAAACCACAGATCTGACCATTAATATCTCTGGCTTCAATCACATCTCCTGGTTCCGCCGATTCAGTCATTCCGTCTCCATCATGATCGATCAATGCCTCTCCGTAAGCAAACATGGCAATATTACTGATTGTCAGTGTGGGCAAAGCTATGAGTTCTATGTTTAAACTGGTTACTTCGCTCGATGTAATAGTCACTTCTGTTGTCCCCGGATAATAATCAGTTGCATAAACCATAAGAGTATAAGTTCCTCTTCCCAGGGTGAGGTTGTATGAGCCATTAGTTCCCAGGGTGGTTTCTGCGACTTTGAGACTTTTGTTCCATACAGTGACACGAGCAGAAGACACTCCGGAAACCTGGCCACTCAGGTTATATGCCAACTGTGGCTGGTTGTTAACCAAACCAAGCGAATAATAAGCGTACAAACCATCCACAGTGCCGTCATTGGCGCAAGCACGAATTTCCACGCTGTTCTGATCTGTTTTGAAATCAATAACTGAGTTCCAGATAAACAGGTGGCTGACTCCACTGGATGAGGAAGAAAGTTGATACTTGCTTTCGCCGGTGTCTCCCTTTGTGCAGTCATTCCAGGTGTCACCAGCATTCAGGGAAAATTGGACTTTAAAAGAACAGGGATCGGAGTTTGCATCGATTAATGAGTAGTTCAATCTGATGGCCCCGCTTGTACCGGAATGGTTGAGAGAAGCTATCTGAGGTGGAATGTTAGCTGTCACTTGCGGGATAGTGGCCTGAAAATTCATAGTATATGAATTGATCAGAGTATTACCGAAATTTTTGACCTGGACATAGTATGTTCCTGCAACCAGGCCAGCTCGCTGAATGCGGGAGTATTTTGTAACACCGTAATCATCATTCGATAGAATTGCAGGTGCTGATGTATTTGAATAGAGGAGAATAACGGTATCTCCACCGCTGTCTCCCGAAGTTTCCAATACTATATTGGAAGTTTCTGGAAGAACGATACGATACCAGTCTTCATCTGTTCCAGGCGTCAGTGAATGGTCAGTCTGGGGAGAACCGGATGAAAGTAAAGTAGTATGGGCACAATCGTTATCCGGTTCATATCTGTCGCCAACGGTAGTGATTCTGAGTTCAGCTGTCCTGGTGTACCCGCATTCTGAATATGTACAGAGCAAATTCGCTTCACCCGTCTGAAGAGGAGCTTGATAATAATCACCGTTGATACTTCCACCTCCGCTCTTAATCGACCAGATTTCCCCTGTCACGTTTCGTATAGTTGCATCATAATATGTGGCAGTAATCCTGACTTTACTCATATCATAACCTTGATTGATTCCAGCTAGGACTAATGTCGGAGAGAGAGTAATTCCCGAAACAGGCACGAAAATTTTAACTGGTAAATCAATAGTTCGCGTAATTCCGTTATCAGAATAAGTTCCTCTTAATAATGCACTCCCCTGAAAAGATAGGGCAGAGAACAATCCACCGCTGAGCATCCCGTTGCCGGAAATCTTTTCCCAGGTAGGAGTTACTTCTTGGGTACTCCCGTTAATGTAATGGGCGACCGATGTAAGTGTTGACATGACCATCACACTACTGATTTCTAAAGTCAGTTCAGTAACAGAAACAGATATAGAGGTCAATTTACGGATTATGGACACAGTGAAAGTTACACTGGTAGTATCTCCAAATTCAGTATGAATCAATGATAAGTATGTATATCCCGCGGAATATCCTGCTGTATATACGCCGTTTTCGATTGTTCCTTGACCTTGATGTATACTCCAGATTGGATTCAGCACTTCACCTGTAGTTCCATTAGTATAATGGGCAATCACTTCAATGCTTTCAAGAAACAAGGGGTCTCCAGCATACATTATGTAGGAGGAAGGATTGAATGAAAATGAAGATAATGCTCTTTTAACATTAATAACCAGATTCGTGCTGTTTGTCACACCGTTTTCAGTATATGTGCAGGATAATTCCACTGTCCCAGATGCTGTCGGAGCAGTGAAATTGCTTCCGTTGATTGAACCTCCTCCGCTCTTCACACTCCAGATCCCATTAACATTTCTGCTCACTCCATTCTCATAATGAGCTGTAGGCACAATATTCCCCAAATTCAAGTTGCTCCCAGTGAAAGTTTCCAGAGTGTTACTGGAAAGCGTGATCGAGGAAATCGGTAGAACTGGAACATTCACTGAAAGGATAGCAGTTACAGTTTCGCTGCTCTCGGTGTAGCTGCAGTTGAGCTCTACAGTACCGGCAGTGTTGGGATCGGCAATGTATTTACCATCATTTATATTTCCGCTGCCTGAAATGATGCTCCAGAGTTCACTGGTCGTGGTCTTTGACGAACCAGAGATGTAGTGGACGGTTACTTCAATACTTTCAAGGTTCAGTATTCTTTCTGTGGAGACTGTTTCAATGGTTGGATTGAATGTAATCGAGGAGAGTAGTGATAATCCAGGGGAGATACTGAAATCAGAGATCTTTGTGTATCCACTGGATGTTTCTTTATAGGAACAGGTGAGTACTGCGGTTTCAGCATTTGTGGATGATGTATATGTGTTCCCACTCAAACTACCATTGCCCGATTTCACTTTCCATGTGCCAGCCACATTTCCAGTGGTACTATCGGAATACACTGCAGTCATTGTGACTGCGCTAAGATTATATATGGCTCCGTAACTGACTATGGCGCTAGCTGGATTCAGAGTGATCCTTGCAATGGCTTTGGGGCCGCTGTAATTGTTGGTGAAATTGATGCTCGACCCGCTCGTCTGGATGGAACTGAGCGAAACATAGGAGCTGATGGCATAGAAAGAGGAGCTGTTAGCGCCTGAACTGGGCAGCGTAGTGTTGAAAACTGTTTTATTGAGGCTGCCTGGAAATACGTCGGCTGCAGTGCCTTCGTCCCCTCCCATTCCAAGGTGGCTTCCGCTGGTCCAGTCACCTTCGACGATTGATATACCGTAGTGGCTTGAATTACTGTTAATTCCGCTGTCCCACTGGGTAGCCAGGATCTGTTCGTCAACATGCCAGACAAGCATCCCTTTTCCAGGGGTGCCTGAGTCGTAACCTGTCTGCTGCCTGTTTTCCAGCAGGAAATATTCTGTACCAGTGATAGCAGCTCTGAAAACAGGATCAGTCGTTGATTCGATCGGAGTAAGCGAAAAACTGCCAGCCCAGGCGCTGATGTCTGTCAGGTCACACCAGCCCAGGAAATACCTGCACCAGGCGCTGAGATAAGCCGGACTACTGCCGTCATTGGTACTTATTCCGTTCCAGGCTCCTCCGTCCATCAGGCACCATCTGCCGACAACTGAATTCCCGTTGGTTGTGTTATACAGGTCAGGGAGGCCCAGGTCATGCCCGAATTCATGGCACAGAATTCCGACCGGAGAGCTTTGCGCCTGCATGGTGTAATTCTGGGCTTTGAAACCCGTAGAAATTATCTCCCCTTGCGGTCCGCTTGGATTCTGGATTTCCCAACGGTTAGACCAGATGTCGCTGGCATTCCGGGTAGCTTCTTGGGCATTGCCTGAATGCACGATCATCAGATGGTCCAGTATCCCATCATTGTTTTTATCCAGCAGACTTTTATTGAAGCTGTAACTTTGTGCCTTGAGTTTATCGATAGCCTCTCTGGCCAGTTCATAGATATTGCCGTTATAATCGTCGGTATTGCTTACGCTATCCGCAGCATACCAGGCATACGTGTGGGACGAAGTGACTATCGGGGCGTTCACAAATGTGACCTGCAGCTTGCCATGGGAAACAGCGTCATAGTAAGCAACAAAACTAGTTTCCTTCTGATTCAGATCCTGGATGATTGTATCTGTCATGAGCTTGTCCGTAAATCCGAAAGGCACCACCAGGATCACGCATTCTCCTGTCTGAGGGGCCTGGGATGCGAAGGCATTCATTTTCGGGGCATGATTAGGGAATTTCAAAGGAGCACGTTTAGTTCTCAGCTCGCTATGGTAAAATTCAGGATAGGCGTCAGGATTGGGGGGTGCCAGAAAATTATCTGCAAAAAGAGGAAAATAAAATACTAACAAGAATATCAGTGACAACCTAAAAACCAAACTCATACTTCCCTCCTAAAGGTTCTCGAAGACATTACTAATGCCAAACAAGGTACTTGTTCTTGATCAATGACGGAGATTATAAGCTGATGGATTCTACCGACCCGTTAGCCATAGGATAGCAGAATACAGGCTCCAGTTCAAGAGAAGAAGAGAGTTTAATACATTCAAAATTTTCTTTCCTTCCTTACTTTCTCGTAAGCCTCGTTTATTTGACGGAATTTCTCGCTTGCGGCTTTGACGGAATTATTGCCCAACCCTTTGGCAATAAATACATCAGGATGATTTGTTTTAGCTTTCTGCCTGTATCTCTTCTTAATGATATCTACTGGATCATTCCTTGTGCAACCAAGGATTTCATAACATTCATCCAGCGGATTTTTCTTTTTTTCCTTCTTTTTTTCTTTCTTTGTAAATAATCCAATCAGACGGACTATCTGCACCTCAATCTGCCGTCGTGCTGCCTGATTTTCTGAGATTATCTCGCGATAGTAATGCCTGAGTATATTATTGATGCCCATGGCTGCAGCTGCTTTATCAGGAGGGCTCAGCTGGCCCATTAAAGCCGGAAAATCAATCGCTCCATTCAAATAATCAATATTCTGGTATATGACTTCATACTCATTGTTTTCCTGTGCAGCAGGATTAAATGTAGAGCTTACAAAATTTGCAATACAGGCAAGGAAAAAGAAAGACACCCATTTGGAAACATCAGGGGGAACACCTAATTTAAAAACCTTGATGCCGCAGTATGCACCCTCAGCCAGATATCTGTTGATCCAGAAATAACTTACCCCAACTGTAATCAGTATATCGCAGATCAATAAGCAGAGCCCGAGTTTTGCCGCAGATTTTTCCATGGATCTGTCAGACCTTATTTTAATGCCATCAAAAAAAACAATGCTTTTCTGGGGCAGCAGCCTGTCCTGTATAATCAGGAAAAACAGATTAAAAATAGGGAGCAGAATGATCAGTGTGGCTATGGCTTCAACATTGCAGTAAAAAATCTGGACAGAATATATAAAAATGCATGCTGCTGTACCCCAAAAAATCAGAAAGAAATCAGCTCCGTCATCTGATTGTACATGATGATTTGAACTGGAAGGATTTCTGAGTCTGCTTTCATTAGCTTTCATGGTTCAGTCACCTCCTTTCGGTTAATTCCGGCTTTATGCTTCTGTTCCTGATAAATTTTTCTCGCGCCATGTCAGATAGAAATTGATACACAGCAAATTTTGCGTATTCTCCATAAATAACTGAAATCAGAACCTCTATTCATTTCATGGGCAAGCCATGCATTTATTACGCCGCACTTTGCACACAGCAGTTTCTGGGATGTCGGATGCTTGTCAGACCAATCCCTTTTGAAAATTTTCTGACTCTGCCACATGATCCACCTCCTGTTCATCTATAGATCACAGCTGCGTTTAGCTTCCCGCATCTCAGGCAACGGCTATACTGGAACTGCACGCTTGAACAGACTCTGTTGTCTACCTTCTGGCAGCCGATATTTCCGCAATACTTGCATTTATAGATAGTTCTGCCGCAGATATGTCCATCTCTTTTTCCAGGGCAATACATAGTTCACCTCCATATCATGATTTAACTGACTCGACCTTGAAATTGAACCTGCAGAACTTGTTGCCTATGACAGCCCCAGGTATGCATTCAGGGCCGTCGATTACACTTCTCTCTATCTTTTGCCTGTCGTGGTAAACCCACAGCACAGTGAAGTCCCTGAAGAACACTCGCACAGGTTGATGAAACCTGGCAGCCATTTTTTTCGCTTTCCGGCAAATGCTGAGCAAAGATACTCCATCAGGTATGTCTTCAGTGAGATAGACTCCAGGAATGAACTTCATCAGAAAATGAGGCTTGATGAACAGTGATTCAAGGAAAATCCGTTTTTCCAGCTTAAGAGCCTGGTTGATGCTTTCAATCGGAATGTCGAAAGCCCTGATCATGGTCTTGAGGAATTCTTCAGGAGCTTCACCGCGCTCCTCTAACTTTGTGATTCGGTTGACTCCTTTGAGTACGTTGCTGTAACCGAGAATTACTGCCAGGTCATGCCTGGACCATCCTTTTTTCGTCCTTTCGCTTTGGAATACTCTACCCAGTGAGTTGTTCATGATGCCCCCTTTCTTTCTGCAACTTCCTTTGACTAGGGGGCGCGATGCCTTATTTTCTCCCAAAAAAAATATCGCGCTTTAGTCGGTACTTGTTATAGCGCCCCGGCGAAGTTGCGGTTTTTAAATCGGCGCTCAGGTGGATTTCTCCACCCTTAAATTAATTATACAATATTACGATACGAAAATCAAGCTTTACTTAACTGTTTCCGTTGCGGTTGACATGTTGGGAGGCTATTAAGAAGTGAGATAATCTGTATGGGCAAAAGGGTATAATTCGTAGGTTTTGATTATCAATTGCCAATCCGTAAATATGACATGTTTTACAAATAGACTTAAAAGGCTTAACCACAACACGTGAACTGTATTTTAATTAAACCAACAATAATTAAACAAATGTTAAATGAGCTATTTATCTAACAGCGATTAACTTGTCTGTTTTTTAAATTATGCACTTTGAACGTTTCAGTTTAATTGACTGTGTTAAAAACCCTGTATTTATCATGACGTTTAGCTGCCTCTTTCGATACAACCAAATCAGGATGATTGTAGTTGGCATCAGGGGTAATATGCTATTCCCATCAACGGATATCTAAACCATATGCATCTTCGCATCGTTCAGTAAATATTGGGTGGGTTAAATCGAGGGATGAAATCCAATAGTGGCCTATTTAACAGACTTTGTATACTTTGAGTTGATTGATACCCTCGAAGGACCAAGCGCTTTAATGATGACTTTCTTCACTTACCCTGATTAGAGATACACTTTTGTTTTCTGATTTTACATTCCGGATTAGACTTCGAGCATCCAGTAACCAGCGAACCAATTTATTTTAAAAAAATTGAGGGTGAAAAAGTATTGATTAACAATGAAATTCACGATGAAAACAAACTCCCTAAAATATATAGCACAGTTTTTTCAAAAGAAAAATTTGGCTATGCTATATGTATAGTGAAATTCAAAATGCAGAAAGTTAATTTGAAGTAAGGAGGAAAGAAATAATGAACAAAATTACAGCGATAATTTCTGATACTAGGTTTGGAAATTTGACAGTATTTCAAAATGTGGTACTCAAATGGAATGCACTCATTGTATATTATACAAAGTGCTGTAGTAACAGAAAATCAATATATAAGAAACAATCAGAAGTGGTATTAATTAACGATTTCTACTAGTAATACAATGATTTATTGCCAGTGATGTGATTATTAATAACACTGTGTATGTTCGTGATTTACTAGCGAAATAAACATGAACTAAAACAGTACTAAATGCATGATTTAAGAAATAATCTCAAATGAATTAGATGCGTTCATTCTACAAGGAGGAATGATAAAAAATATAAAATTCACTGATTCGTTGTTCAAAGCTAGAGGATTCAATCTAATCGAGACAAGATCTGAACTACTCAGTAAAGGCAACAGAGAATTCAAAATGTTAGTTGATCAAGGCTATAAGCCTGATCGAATCGAGCAATTAAAGAATTTCGAAGAAGTGGTTTAGGAGATCTTTAAAAGGAAGCATCTGAATGATCAAGATTCAAAAAATTTAATTGATGGGAGGAACTATGTCTAATGTTGAGAAATCCAATAACAGAGCTGTAATTTTCGCCCGCTGTTCGACAAATAAAATTGTCGGAAGCGCCAGTCTGCTTCATCAGGTCAAGAAATGTTATAAATACGCGATGAAAAATGGATACGAAGTTGTTAGTGTATTCAAAGGGGACGGTGAAAGCGCTAAAACCAACGGTACCACACTTAAAGAGTTGTTGAAGTTTATAGCTGACAAGAGGAATAGCATCAACGCCTTGATTGTCTGGAAAACTGATAGGTTGATGAGACGCATGGTTGACTATTCAATGACCGTGCAGTTGTGTACAAAATTGAATGTTAAGATTCTTTCTGTCTCAGAGCATATGGAGACATCGGCTATGAGCCAATTCTATATGTCACTTTCACTAGCGCAGATGCAATTAGAACAAGAAATGAATAGGGAAAGATCAACAGCTGGCATGCGACGGACAGTATCAGAAGGGTTTTGGTGTTGGCATCCACCACTAGGATACAAGTTCATCAGATCAAATAAGCATAAGAGATGCATATTATCACCTGATCAAAACAGTAAATTTATAACCCATGCATTTTTTTTAGCTGCATCTGGATCATTCACTTTGGCTGAAATCACATATCTCCTTCAAAATAAAGGCTTCAAAAAGCTAACTGTTGAACGTTTGCGGGATATTCTGAGCAATCCAATCTATACTGGGTTAATTAAAACAAAGCTTACTGAAAATCCAGTGGAAGGTATTCATAAAGCTATTGTGAGCAGAGAAAAGTATCAGGAGGTTCAAAAATTCCTGTTAAAGAGAGGCAATAAACTAAAACAGATAACTGACAAAAGATGAGAAACCGTTTTAGTGGTGATCATCCCCGTATCCGTGCTGCTGAATGGGAAAAATTTTCTGAATTATTTAATAATTCTGATGGAGAATAAAATGGAAAAATCAAAAAAAACTGAGGACTTGATTAATGCAGTGGGCTTGAGTACTGTCAAAACAGATTCGGATGTGTTCGGTAAAGATAGCAAAGAATACAAATTGCTAGTTGATCAAGGCTATGAGCCTGAACGAATTGAGCAATTAATGGTTTTCGAAGAGGTTTTATGGCAGATCTTCAAAAATAGTATATCAAGGAGGCCTATATGAATGGGACTACCATTGACACAAAAAGAGCGGTGATTTTGGTTCGAGTTTCAACAAAAAACCAAGCAGAGTATGGTTTTAGCTTAGAGGATCAAGAGGCAAAATGTTTAGGATATGCCAATCTTAATGGGTATAAAGTCGTTCGAGTGTTTCGGGGTGAAGGAGAGAGTGCTACAGTAATTGGAGCAGAGTTGGAAACCCTCCTAAAATTTGTTACTGATAAGAGGAATAAAATCAATGCAGTAATAATTTGGGCATATGATAGGTTGGCGAGATCCATGGCAGATCACACCCATGTTATTGAGCTCCTGACTGCATTGCATATAAAAATATTAGCCGTTTCTCAACCTTTAGATGAGTCGCCTATGGGTAATTTTTGTAGAACTGTAATACAAGGTCTTTCGCAACTTGAGCTTGAAGTGAAAAATGAGAGAACAACTTCTGGGATGATGATGGCAGTAAAGCAAGGATATTTTTGTTGGAAGGCTCCATTTGGATTTGACAATATGAGAGATGCCCTTGGGAAACCTATCCTTATTCAAAATTCCAAAGCAGTGATTGTTTCGAAAATTTTCTCCGATTTTTTGAATGGCATGACCATCGGTATGATCGCAGTTGAGCTACAACGAACTGGGGAAAAAATCAGTGAGCGAAGGGTAAGGAAAATCCTGAAACATCCAATTTATGCCGGAAGAATTGTATGTAAGTGGAATAAACCGCAAGGAGTGAAAGGCCTGCACACTCCGCTGATATCAGAAGAATTATTTAATAGTGTTCAAACCAGGTTTGTAAGGAATAAGAAGACTCGTGAATCAAAAAAAAAGAGACTCTATCTCAATGGGTTCTTAATATGTGGAAAGTGCGGGCATAAGCTCAGAAGTTACACTGTAAAAAACATTATTTACTGTGACTGCAAAAATAAAAATTGTAATGAGCGGATCGAAAAAATGAACATGTTCAAGCAATTGACTCAGATACTCAGTCAACTAACTTTCAACCCTGCTGACAAAACACTGTTAATGCAACTGGTAGAAAGACGGGAGAAATCCAGGATGGCTGAAGAGGCAAAAGAATTAGAGCGATTGGACAAAGAGCTGAGCAAGGCCGACGAGTTGAGAAGGAAAGTTATTACTAAGCATGAAGAAGGTGTCTATACTGACCAGGTATATAAAGAGCGGAGCCAACATTATGAAGCTAAGATTAAAGAACTCCAGACGAAGATCCAGGAACAGGAATGCATCATGAGAGTCAATTGCAGCACCTACATTAAGTTTGTTGAAGACTCGTTGAAGAATATTTGCTCACTATGGAAAAAAATCAGAGAGAGCGGAAAAACGAAGATAGTGATATCACTTGTCAGGTCAATTTTTCCTGAGGGTATTCAATTGTTGAATCGGAAAGTATACTGTCCAACTTCAATCTTTGGGAGAACAGAAGCTGCAGTAAGAAACAGTTAATACATGGAGAAGATAAAGTTTCGGAGGTTGATTAAATTATGATCAGATTGAATCGTGCAGACAGAGTCAATGTTAGTTTAATAAGTACCATGGAAATCATACAGTTGTTCTTTTATCAAGAGTCAACAGACACCTCCGTTGCTATTTATACCTAAACAAACACCAGTCATCAAGTTATTACCCTCTCCCGCTGTATACATTTTTGGTTATTATCAATACAGAGCTATCATCAACACTGTCATTACAACTGGTATATTCTTATTTAGAATACAGAGAGCTATGCATATTCCTTATCACTCAGCCATTTAAGATCAATATCGATAGATCAGTACTTGTAGCCCTTGCTTTCCATGTAATCCTTGAATTTCCTGAGGTTGTCCAACTCCACCAGAATAAAGTTAGAATTAAGGAACTCGTGGCCTACCACTTCCTTCCCAGGCTGTTGAAAAACACCCATCTGCGTCGTTGCACTCATCCTGCGCAACTCAGCGTACGATTAAGTACGCCTCGTTTTGCGCGGACTCGTGCACCTAGCATCTGGATGTTTTTGAACAGCCTGATTTAAGGTAGTCGGGTAGTGCCCTTGCATCCAGGCCTTTTTGAACAGCCTGATAGAGCAGTGCCTATTTGCTGCGTTCCTCAGTCTTCGCTCTCCTTGCATTCAGCCGCTTTTTTAGAGTTCCCGGCAAAATGTGATGACATTTTGTTAGGAACTCTTAACAGCCTGATAAGGTATTCCTTATATGTTGGTGATCTACAGTTACTGGCGAGAGCTTAAGATTAAATTGCTAACAGCTCTTTTTGCTTCTGAATTTCTTCAGCACAAAATGAACAATGACTCTCCATAGAAGCATCCCTAAAAAGAACCCGACAGGGAAACCGAGCAGGAAAAAATATCCGGGGATATGATCGAATAGAAGCCGGGTTGTGACTACCCCGCAGCAGCAGTAAAAAGCCAGAAACAGAATGTCGATTAATCCGGTCTGCATTACTTCTCTATAGGAACTCTATTGAAAGTCAGGATGTGTTGCTTCTATTTTTTCTGCTTTGGCAGCGACATCCGGCCTGAGCTGGCCATTTCCTCAGCGTACTTTTCCGCTCCAACTTCGCGGATGCGTTTGATGCAGCTGCTGCGGCTGGAGCCTGTGAACATGGCAATCAGCTTGGAAAAGAAATTGCTGAAAAGGCCGCATTGCTCGGGATCGAGGAATTTCCGGCAATTGGCGCAGGATTTGTAATTCAGCTTGATGCAGCATGTGCGCACCTTGCACCAGAAAGCCTTTTCGTTGAGACGGCAGCCCATGCAGCGTCCTTTCAGATATGAACCGCAAGCGCCACAGTAAAGACCGCAGGCTGCGATCAGAGTGGGGTCTTTCTTGATTTCTGCCATGGATACACCTCTAACTTATGGATATCATATTTCAGAGTCGAGAAACTAGTGGACTGTAAACAATGTCTTATCCAAAGTTCTCCAACATACAAACCTACCAACTTACTAACTTACCAACATCCTGCAGTGCCCGAGCGATTACATGAAAAACAGTTTACATTCTAACAGTCATTTCTTGAAGAATGTAACCTTGCTGCCGCGTCCTTTAATGGCCAGGAAATTCTCTTTCTGGCTCGGGATGTCGATCGGGTTCCCCTGCAGATAAATTTCAGTGCTCTTACCTAAAGCAGTGTTCCTGGCGATCGGCGTAATATCCGTGATTTTGTTGTTTTCCAGACTCAGCCAGATCAGTTTCGGCATCTGTTGAATCGCAGAGATGTCGCGGATCTGATTGCCGGATAGCTTGAGTATCTGCAGGTTGACAAGCTTGGCAAGGGGAGTGATATCAGTAACCTGATTGTTGCAGATTTCCAGTACTTTCAGAGTAGTGAGCTTGGCAATGGGAGAGAGGTCGCTGACCGCATTGTCGTCCAGTTTGAGTATTTCCAGGCAGGGAGGAATTTCTTTCAGATGTTCGTTGGAAAGCCTGGCTAGGCCCGAGATGTCGGTGATTTTATTCTGAGTGAGAGTCAGGGTTTTCAGTGTGGAAATGTTACCCAGGGGAGTGATGTCTACGAGTTTATTCTTGTCCAGCAGCAATTCCTGGAGCACCGGGCAGGTGGACAGGTTTTTGATGTCCAGGATGCTGTTGTCCGACAGATCAAGCTTTTCAAGGTCAGGAAAGGCTTCCATGCCGTTTACAGTTACAGCGAGCAGTCTCGGCAGCTGCATTTGTTTTATTCCGACCAGTTCCTTGCGTTCGATCGGATAATAATAACGGACAGGGTCATTCTCATTTCTGCGGACATAAGCCCGGACAGGTTTATCGATGTCCTGCGAGAACTGCACTCCTTTTGGGGGCGGTTTCTTGTCTCCGAAAAAATCGCCGTATTTGAAGAAGGCCCAGACAAGTACCGGTACCAGGCAGAGTAAAATGAAATACTTTCTGACTCCTTCTTCCAAGGTCTACTCCAGATTGTTATTTAATCCAGGAAATCTTCTCCACTTTTACCCTGTCCGTAACTTTGGTCTGCTTTTTCGTGTCAAGGTCCATGATAATCAGGCTGCCGGTCTTGAGTTTGGCATTCGCGGGGTTATAAGAAACAAAGGCGACCTGTTTCCCATCCGGTGAAAAACAGGGGTAGCGTTCATCAGTTCCCTTCATGTCAGTAAGCTGTACTTCGTTCGTGCCGTCTGAGCCGACCATGAATATTTCTGAAAGACTCGCATCGTCGACTTTGCTTGTGAAAACAACGGACTTGCCGTCAGGAGACATGGCGCATTCGGTTTCTTCCCGGGTATCGCAGGTGAGTTTGACAGGATTCTTGCCGTCAATGTCCATCAGAAACATTTTATTGAGGGTGTCGCGGATGGAGATGAAGAGGATTTTCTTGCCGTCAGGTGTGAAGCTGGGCTGCCCGTCCCAGGCCATGATGTCTGTCAGGCGGGTGACGTTTTCCCCATCAGTGTCGGCTGAATAGACGTCGAAGTTGAACTGCTGGTCCCGCTCTGCGGAAAAGACGATGCTCTTGCCGTCCGGTGAGAATCCGCCGTAACTGTTTGAGAGCAGGTTGTCAGTGATCTTCTTGGGAGCTTCAGTGCCGAATTCGAGTACATACAGGTCTGTCTGCTGGCTGTTCTGGCCTGCGGAGAAGATCAGCTTACTGCCGTCCGGGGAATAGGAGGGTCCGTGCAGTTCGGTATAAGAGACCTCGTTGAAAAAAGTCAGCCTGGCCGGAGCGCTGCCGTCTCCCTTGGCCTGGAACAGTTCATCCCGCCAGTAATTCTGATTCTCTTCCTGACCTTTCTCGCCGAGGAAGGCCTGTCCTACATAGGAAATCTTGCCCTTGAATTCATCATGCCAGAATTTCCCCTCTTTATCCAGCAGCCTCACTACTTCTTCATTTTTCTTGTCAAGGGCGATCTGGAGGGCTGTCTTGCCGGCACTGTTGGCGATGCTGCTGTCTGCGCCACGCGTCAGTAAGGTTTTAACGGTTTCTTTGTGGCCGGAAGCTGTGGCATAAATCAGAGCAGTGGAACCGTTCTTCCCGTCTTTCTCATTGATCTCTGCGCCTTCATCCAGCAGGAAGTTCACTGTATCCAGCTGATTGGCTGCAGCAGCATACATCAGTGCAGTATAGCCGTCCTTGGTCTTGAGTTTGATGCTTGTCCCTTTGGCCATCAATCCCCTGATATTTGGAATGTCCCCCTTTTTGGCAGCATCGAGCAGGGGTTTGGCCAGTTCGTCCGGATCCTGTTCAGCCTTGACTTCTACAGTTTGTGCTTTGGGAATAATTTTTCTTTGGACAACCTGGGGCGCGTCATTCTGCATACCCAGCAGACCTTTGAAAAAATCCACCACAGCACACCCGGTCAGCATCAGAGCTGAAAGCGTCAGAAACAACAACAGAAGTCTATTCGCATGCATAATTTCCTCCTCCATCATTATCTATATCTGAATAGTGCGGCAAACAAGCTTTTCCGTTTGTCCGTTATCATTTTAGCACAACAGGGGTTAAAAAAAGAATCCTGAGCGATTCCGGCACCTGAATCGTCTTTACAGATGATCAGCATCAGGGTAAAATATAGGGAACTGTTGGCATAAGGAGGCATCATGGCCAAGAGAGTGTTCAATTTTTCAGCCGGACCGGCAACCCTTCCACTCCCAGTCCTGGAAGAAGCTCAGAAAGATATGATAGACTGGAAAGGTAAAGGGCTTTCAGTAATGGAGATGTCCCACAGATCAAAGGATTACGAGTCGATCATCAAGGGAGCTGAAAGCACCCTGATCAAGATCCTCAATATCCCTGACACCCACAAGGTGCTCTTTTTACACGGTGGAGCTACGCTCCAGTTCGCCATGGTACCGCTCAATCTTCTCGGAGAGAATGACGAGGCAGATTACATCGTGACCGGCGAGTGGGCCAAGAAAGCATACGAAGAAGCCGTCAAGGTCGGGAAGAAGGCCAATATCGCCGCTTCCACAGAGAATCTTAATTTTACATCCCTGCCTGAGCGCAAGACCTGGAAATTATCCGATAAAGCGGCCTATGTCCACTATACATCCAACAACACCATCTACGGCACTGAGTTCAGGCCGCTTCCCGATTTTGGAAATAAGCTGGTAGTCTGCGACATGAGCTCCGATTTTCTCTCAAGGCCTGTGGATGTAAGCAAGCACGGCATAATTTACGCCGGCGCTCAGAAAAATGCCGGACCCGCAGGTGTGGCCATTGTGATCATCCGGAAGGACCTGGCTGAAAAAAACGCCAGTAAAAATCTGCCTACGCTTCTAAAATACAAGATCCATGTGGATAAGGAATCCATGTACAATACACCTCCCTGTTACTCTATCTATATCTGCGGCCTGGTATTCAAATGGATCGAAGCGCTTGGCGGCTTGAAGAAGATGGAAGAGATCAATCTGAAGAAAGCCGGTTTGATCTATGATGCGATCGATAATTCCAAAGGATTTTACAAAGCCTATGTCACCAGCAAGCAGGACCGCTCCCTGATGAACATCAATTACCGGCTGCCGTCCACCGAACTGGACGACAAGTTTATCGAAGAAGCCAAAAAAGCCGGAATCATTGGAGTCAAGGGATACAGGACAGTCGGCGGAATCAGGGCTTCCACTTACAATGCAATGCCGATGGAAGGCGTCCAGGCTCTTGCAAAATTCATGTCCGAGTTCTGCGAGAAGAATTCAGACAGGACGATGGAAAACGCATAAGATTTGATGGTTCGAGATCCGGGGTACGGGGTTGATACCCGTACCTCGGTCTTCGTGCCCCGCACTTTTTACCATAAGGTTTAAACCTCGCACATGAAATATGTAATTGGTTTTTTCTTGATTATCCTGGTCATCGCTATCATCACTTCGATTGAACGTAAGGTGCCGATTCTGACGTCCGAACAGGCCAGAAAAGCCCTGGATGAGCGGGGAATCAATTTCAGCGCAGACAACTTCATCGAAAAAGTGCTCAAGAATGACCTCGAAGCCGTCAGGCTTCTGATCCAGGCAGGCATAAACCCGAATCTCAGTTTCCAGGGCCGCCCCTTGCTTGCGATTGTTTTTGACCGCATGGACTTGGATATGGCTAAAATCCTGATAGAGAATAAAACCGACAAGAATCAAATGCTGCTGTTTGCCGTTACAGACAACAACCCGAAGCTTTTGAAATTCGTGCTTGGCTACAAAGCTGACATCCTCACAGAGAGCAAAGACAAGAAGACCCTGATGGACTTATGCATATCCCGTCCCGACAGTGAAGAGGTGGCGGTGATGCTTCTGGAAAAAAAATGCTATATCTCTGACGTCCAGGAAAGCCTGGTTACTTTTTCTGAACTTGGCTGGACACAGGCCGCCAAAATCATGCTGGACCGTCAGGCAGATGTTAATTATGTGGATCAGAAAGGGTACACACCAATGGTCTATGCCACGCTCAAGGGACAGACGGAAATGGTGAGATTTCTGGCATCCAACAAGGGAAACATCAATTTCCAGGATAAGAACGGCATCAGCATCCTAATGATCGCCAGCAAACTTGGTGTTGTCGATATTCTCAAGTTTCTCCTCTCGGCAAACGCGGATGTGAATCTCAAGGATAAAAAAGGCCGGACTGCACTGAGCGTGGCATCCAGTGACTTTGTCAGGGAAATGCTGAAAAAAGCGGGAGCCCAGCAATAAAATGGACAATCTTTACCTTTTTTTGCTGGGCACAATTCAAGGTTTGGCTGAATTCCTGCCGATTTCCTCTAAAAGCCATCTGCTCCTTTTACAGTATTTTTTAGGCTGGCCGGGTGAATCGCCGTTGCTCCTGGACGTCACTCTCCATTTCGGGACCCTCTGTGCGACGATTGTTTATTTCCGTGAGACAGTGCTGCGGCTGATCCGGGAATTTTTGGGTTTTTTCACGGCTTTCAGCGCTACGATGAAATCAGCCGATGGAAAACTGATCCAGAAAATTATCCTCTCCAGTATTCCGACCGCTGTAATCGGATTCACGCTTAAACCGGTTTTCGAGGCCAATTCCGGCAGCCTTTTCTTTCTGGATTGCGGTTTTCTTATCACAGGGCTGCTGCTGATCATTTCCGAGAGGATGTCGCTGCGGGGGAGAGTTCGGGAAGAAGTTAGTTTTCTGGATGCTCTGCTGGTAGGCTGTGTGCAGGGTGTGTCAGTCCTGCCGGGGATTTCACGCTCAGGTTCGACGATCGCATATCTGCTGGTCAGGCGGTATTCCCTCGAGACAGCCTTCAAATATTCATTCCTGATTTCCATGCCTGCCGTAATGGGCGCTGTGATCCTTGAAGGGCATCACGCCCTGAAAGCCGGGTCGTTCAGGCTGTCGTATCTATTTGGAGCAGCGGTAGCATGTATCAGCGGCCTCTTTGCTCTGCGATTTCTAAAGTTTTCACTCAAAAAAAGGAAGTTCCGCTGGTACGGATACTATCTGCTGGTACTATGCGCTGCCATCGCCGGTTACCTGTGCCTGGCCAGGAAATGATCACCGGTCCGGCTAAAATTTGATCTTCGATCAACCGATAGTTTATCGAGTGCTCCGAAAGCTGGAGGTGTCATGAAAAAAGCACTATCTCTCCTTTTCCTGCTGCCGTTCTGCTACTCTCTGCTGGCTGCCGACGAGAAGCCATATACTTCTCTGGTGATTGATGCCCAGCAGCTCGAACTGGAGCGGAGCGAGAGTCCGAAAATCTTGAGCGAAAAAGGTTACGAGGTCTATGGAACGATTTTCGACAATCTGGACAAAGCTCTGGAAGCCGGCGTGTTTTTCTATGCTCCGACACTGGATGAAGCGAAAAAATACGATGCCAAACGGATCGGGCTCAATCCGCTGTTCATCAAGGCCAAGTCTTCATCCGGAGTCGTAAAGACAGATTTGGTGGTTTCCGACCTTGATGCCCTTAAAATCCTCAAGGAAAACAAGAAATCGCATTTTCTGGATCAGTTCAAGGTAATCGTGCTGGTTTCAAAGCCGACAGCATCTGAATGATCTTTGGGAGTGAAATGAAAAAGCCCTGGTAACCAGGGCTTTTTTGTTTTCGAACCGTTTGAAATCCGTTGATTCTATCTATATTTTTATCTGATTTATCATTTCCTGAGCCATGTGTGCTACGTCGCTGCCCTTTTCAGCGAGGCGCAGTGCTTCCTCGAATTCCTGCAAGGCCTCGTTGAGCTGATGCTTCTTACCCAGCGCGATGCCGAGGATATAATGGGCCTTGGCGTGATCCGGGCTGATCGCGATCACCCTGTTCACTTCCGCAATGGCCGAATCAAAGGCATTTTTACGGATCAGTTCCTGGGCGGTCTTGAGATAAGTGCTGAGCGCTTCAAGACTTTCGGTGTCTGGGTATACCAGGACCATTTCCGAGCGGTTGATGGCTGCAAATGACTGTGACCCGATCATCTTATCCCCTTCAAGAGAATAGAGTTTGACATCGGTCAGAGCAATGAATTCACGATTCTGATCTGCATTCAGGATGTCTGAGAGCCTGGAGTTTTCATAGAGATAGAGCTCACCCTTTATCTTGTACTGCTTGGTCAAGATAGCCACCCTGATTTTATCCTTTTTCGCTTTTAACATTCTCCGCTCCTTTCTCTATTTTTAAAATTTTGTAGATCCTAAAACATTCCGGAAACGCCGATGATAATATGCTGGGAATCGTAGTTGGAATTTTTGACCTGCCTATAGTAATCAACATAATCACCGCTGGACGCCCAGGAAATATCTACTGTCATCTGCTGCGATTGGACCGGCGCCCGGACACCGAGTGCCACATAATCACCGTTATAGCCGATGGTAAAAGAAGCAGCGTTGAGCTTGAATTCAGCTCCAGCCAGGAAGAAAGCGTCTTCAGGCCGCCCTTTCTGGAAATCATATCCCCCGAAAGCTGCGTTGTTGAATGTATTCTCATGCCCGCCGAAATTGAAGCCGAAACCAAAGAAGGCAATCGGTGCCCCTACCGTGAAATAGGCACTGGAATAGTCATTGGCGTCGCTGTCGATCAATGCACCGGCTGCGAACATCAGGTTTTCCCCGAGGTGATAATTGGTTTTCCCCTGAACGCAGATGCCTGGATCGTCAAGATAGACTCCAGTGTCCACTCCTTTTTCAAAGCCGACCTCGAAATTTTCCGTCACTCCAAAATTTCCCTTGAATGAATATTTCATTCCTGAACCGTTGAACGATCCGAAAGAATAGTGTCTGGTATGCATTCCTGCTTCCAGGAATCCTTTTTCCAGACAGGCTGGAGACGGAACATTGATCAGACCGGTCGGCCCCATGATGGATGTCGCTGCATATCCGGGAGCATTGAATAGGATCAATATTAATGAAACTAACGAGATTATACGCATCATTACCTCCGTGGATGGTTCTGAAGAAATAATCGGAATCATGGACAAATTCATTAGCAGGGGACTAATTTTTGTAGCTTGGGGTAAAACCGGAAGACCAAATGCGGGATGGAAATCCGGCCTTCAGATTCCACATTTTTAGGTTGTCAATTATCCACTGATTTGTTAGCATTTGCTTGAGGTTAACAAGATTTGAACAAAGAAACCAGGATCCATATTTTCTGCGGATACGATTCTGTCGACAGCGCTCAGGCTCTGGAAGAATTCAAGTCAGGGAAATCCGGTTTTTGCGTTGAGACTTTTTCCGAAGAAGCCTATCAGAAGAATCCGGATGAATTTCAGCAGCGGATCAGGGAAGCACTTCTGACACCTGAAATGTTCAGCAAGGGAAAGCTCGTGCATCTGAAAGCCGCTTTTTTGACTGAATCCCAGTTATGCAGATTCCTGGAATCACTGCCGGCTGACCTGCAGTCCGATCTGGCAGTTTCATACGGTGAAATCGAGAATTCCTGCAGGAAGAAACTCGGAAATATCGCGGAACTGCATGAATTCAAGAAAACCTATGAGCGGGATTTTCTGACCTGGGTGAGAGCTGAATTCCTGAAATATCAAGTGAAGATTGATTTTGGCGTTCCTGAACTGGTTTTTTCCGCGACAGGCGGAAAAAAAGAGCAGGCAGTTTCCGAAATCGGGAAACTCGTGCTTTACTCTCTTGGAAAACCGGCGATTTCCATTGAAGACGCGAAAGCTGTGCTCTGTTTCCAGGCTGGAGCGGAATGGCTGGTTAACGACCTGGTGCGCTCTTTTTTTAACCGCGACAAGAAACAGACCGACTCCCTGATCAGACAATGCGCTGATGAGAGAAACGAGATCGTGGTGTTCGAAGTCCTGCGGGACGGAATCCGTGCGCTCGGCTGGATCACGCTCTGCGATAAACCGGGTCTGCCGGAAGCTTTTATTAAAATTTCCCGGGACTATCAGAACGCGGTTTCGCAAAAGAGATTCTGGGATATCAATAAGATTTTTGCGGAAGCGAAGAAGCTGCTCTTGGAAAATTTTCCTGACCTACCCTCAAACTGCCCGCTTAAATCAGAGCGGCAGCTCTGCTTTTACGGCACAGGCCTCTCTTTCATCAACAAAAGCAATCTGGTCCAGTTTTACGACCTGCTCACTGACTACGAAATCACTTCCAAGAATCGGGATGGCTTCACAGTCGAAGGACTGGAGCTGCTCTTCATCAAGCTCTGGGCGATCAAAAATTAGATAATCGTTTGTTTATTGTCTAACCGTAAGTCACGCGCACTACTTCATCCAGAGTGGTGATGCCGCGCCTGACTTTTTCCAGTCCGTTCGCCCGCAACGTTTCCATGCCTTCCTTCTTGGCCTTGGTCTTGATCACTGAGGAGGCCTCCTTGAAAATGATCAGTTTCCGGATTTCCTCGGACGGCAGCAGGAATTCGAAAACACCTGTGCGGCCGAGATAACCGGTGAAATTGCAGACCTCACAGCCTTTGCCCTCATACAGCTCTTCTCCCTCTTCCAGTCCCATTCTTTTTACAATCGAAGCATTGGGTTTGACTTTGACTTTGCAGTGAGGGCAGATCTTCCGCACCAGGCGCTGGGCGAGAACTCCTATCACAGAGGACGCCACGAGGAAAGGTTCCACGCCCATGTCCACGAGCCTGGTGACCGCCCCGGACGCGTCGTTGGTGTGCAGAGTGGAGAAGACCAGGTGGCCTGTAAGAGCTGCTCTGATAGCCGTTTCGGCTGTTTCGATGTCGCGGATTTCTCCGACCATGATGATGTCCGGGTCCTGGCGCAGGATGGACCTGAGGCCGATCGGAAAGGTGAATCCGGCCTTGGTCAGCACCTGGGCCTGAGTGATGTGCGGGATATGGTATTCGACGGGATCTTCGATGGTCACGATGTTCTTGTCCATTGAATTGATCTCATGCAGGGCCGCATAAAGAGTGGACGTCTTGCCGGATCCTGTGGGTCCTGTAACCAGTATGATACCGTTGGGTTTATGGATCAGGTCCTTGAATTTACCCAGAATATTGTGGGGAAATCCTGCGTCCTCGAGGGAGATCAGAGACGCGCTCTTATCCAGGAGCCGCAGCACCAGTTTTTCTCCGAAAATAGATGGATAGGTGGATACGCGGATATCTACGTTTTTTCCAGCCTTGGTGGACATGGTGATACGTCCGTCCTGGGGAATCCGCTTTTCAGCAATGTCCATTTCCGCAGTGATCTTGATCTTGGAAGAAAGGTTGTCCTTGATCTCGTCGGAGAGAGACATGACTTCATGCAGGATCCCGTCCAGGCGATATCTGATCCGCACGTCGTCCGCTTCAGGTTCGACATGGATGTCTGAGGCCTTGACCTGGATCGCCTTCATGATGATGATGTTGACCAGACGCGATACCGTGCGCTCGTCGCCGTAGTTTTTTTCGGACGACAGCTCCTTGAACGACATCTCGATCTCAGTATTCAGTCTGGCGGCCTGATCGATGATCTCCAGGCCCATTATCTCGTCCCTGGTGGACTTGAAGGATGACGGCTGCCACTGTTCATAGTAACGGTTGATGGCCTGCAGGATTTCAGTTTCATTGCTGATCAGGGGCTTGATCGAGCAGCCTGTGGATTCAGTCAGATTCTTCAGCACTGATTCGTCGAGAGGGTCCACCATGGCTACAATCAGAATATTTTTTACCTTGATCAGAGGGAAGAGCAGGAATTCCTTGCAGATATTCTTGGGCACCAGCCTCGTGGTGTTGGGATCGATGATGAAGATATTCAGATTGGCATAGGCTATCCCCATCTTGCTCTGCACCAGTTTGATGAATTCCTTCTGGGTGAGGATGCCTGATTTCAGCAGATATCGGCCCAGACTGGTGGTGGTTTTTTTGCACTGATGCAGTATTTCTTTGACCTTAGCTTTATCGGCCAGGCCTGTTTCCATCATCGCCAGCAGCAGTTTTTCCTCAGTCTTGATTTTTTCCATTTTTCCCTCTTTGAGAATTTCGGCAGTGCCGGATAATATATTTAGGCTGTTTGTCGATTCAAGCCCTATCTCTGGATTCCAGAAATTCGACTATTTTTTGGAAGAGATTGACACCTGTCGCCAGTGCGGAAGGGTTATAGGAAAAATTTGCGGTATGCAGGTTTCCGCTGCAGTCGGTGTCGTTCACGCCCAACAGAAAGAACGCGCCTGGAATTTTTTCCAGGTAGAAGGCGAAATCCTCTCCCAGAAAAAAATCCGGTAAATCCTGGAAATGGATTCCAGCAGTCTGACAGACTTTTTTCAGGATCTCAACAGCGGGTTTTGCATTGATCAGAACCGGATAGTCGCAGTTGAAACTGAGATTCAGTTTCAGATTCCTTTTTTTAGTGGAATCTTCGAATTCCCTGTAGAGCGTGTCTTTCAACCATTTCTTCCTGTCAGGGGAAAATGCCCTCAAAGTGCCGTCGATCTGAGCGCTTGCCGCGATGATGTTCTCCTTGATTCCAGAATTGATCCGGCCGAAGTGCAGAAGATGTTTTTCTTTGATGGAAACATTTTCAGGCTGGGATTCGAGTTTTGCAAGTGCCTCCATGGTCTGACAGATGCCTTCGACTCCTCCCAGAAGGGCGTTGCAGGGGTCCCCGGTGGAGGCGTGGGCTTCCCTGCCCTGGATGGAAATGTGAAATTCCGAGACGCCGGCAAAAAAAGACCCGGATTTGCAGCCTATGCCGCCGGCCGGCAGAGACGGGTGGACGTGCAGGCCGAAAATTATCTCTGGGAGCATTTCCTGAAACCGCCGGTCTGCGATGATTTCCGACGCACCTCCCGGACCTTCTTCAGCGGGCTGGAAGATAAAGAGATAGTTGTTTCTGAGATCGAGTTCCGCAGTATTAAGAATCAATTCCAGCAGTATCGCCATATGTCCATCATGCCCGCAGGAGTGCATGAATCCAGGGTGCTTGGAACTGTATGCGAGGCCTGTATTCTCATGCAGCGGCAGGCCGTCCATGTCTGCACGGAAGGCGATGGTCCTTTTTCCGGGATTACCTTTTTTGAAGATCAGAAGACCAGTACCTGCAACTGGAAACACGTTCAGTGCGGTCTGACTTTCCAGCACGCTCTTCAGGTAGTTTTGAGTAAGAAATTCTTTGAATCCCGGTTCCGGAAACTGGTGCAGATGCCTGTAATGATTGGACAGTCTGCTGATGTTCATCAGAAAAGTATACTATGGACCGGGAGGGTATTTCAAGACTGAAGGCTGGTGGAATGTCCGGGTGTTGACAGACATCTGAAATTCTGGCTTACTAGGAACATGCGCAAGCGTTTCGGGGGGAGATTTCTTTATTTTTTGCTGACGATTTTCGGGGTGACTTTTTTTATCTATTTTTCGCTGTTCATTCTGAGAGTCAAGTCGGCACAGGCTGGACCAGGGTTATTCCATGAACTGACAGTGGGATATATAGCCTGGTGGGGCGACCTCCTGCGCCTGGACCTTGGAATGTCCCTCAAGGATCACAGGCCGGTAATCGCGAAAATTCTGGAGCGTTTCCCGGCTACTCTGGAACTGAATGCGCTGACCCTGATTTTTTCCTTTCTGGTGGCCGTCCCGGCTGCGATTTCCGCCATCTACTTCAAAAACCGTTTCTGTGCTCGATTTTTTTCATTTCTGAGTCTGAACCTTTTCTCTATCCCGAATTTCTGGATCGCCCTGGTACTCTCGATTTTTTTCGGTTTTCAGCTTGGGGAGATCACGCAGCAGCTGTTCGGATTTTCTTTCAGATTCCCAATTTCAGGGATGCGCTCCCTGGAAATGGTGTTGAACAAAGGAGCTTACAGCACCTGGGAAATTTTCCAGGACCGGGTTTTTCACCTGATCTTGCCGGTCATTTGCTCCTCCCTCTTCAACATAGCCCTGATCTATAAATTTTTTTACAGCGAGCTGTTAAAAATCATGACCAGGGAATACATCGTTGCCGCCAGGGCCAGGGGAATTCCTGAGTGGGAGATCATCACCAGGCACGCGGGCAAGAATGCCATTTTTCCCCTGATCACAGTATTTTCTCTCCTGATCCCCAGCCTTTTAAGTTCTAATTTCGTGATTGAAACGATTTTTTCCTGGCCTGGCATCGGCAGGCTGGGATATGACGCAATTCTGGCGCGCGACTATCCGCTGGTACTCGGGCTCGCGCTCTTCACAACCATGATCGTGATCGGGACCAATCTGTTGATAGAAGCCTTTTATTTTTATTTCAATCCTCTTCTGAGGGAAGGCGAACGATGAAAGGGAAGAGAATCCGGCTTTTTCTTTCCATGCTGCCTTTGATTCTGGTGCTGCTGCTGGGTTTTGGCGGAAAGTTTTTTGTGAAGGACCCGTTGAAAATCAACTTCAGGGAACGCAGCCTTCCTCCGAGCATTTCCCATTTCTTCGGCACAGATGACATCGGCTGCGATCTTTTAAAGAAAGTCACACTGGCCATCAGGATTACTCTGATTATCAGCTTCATCGCGATTCTGATCAGCGTTTTTTCCGGATTACTGCTCGGAAGCTATTGCGGTTATTTTCAGGGAGGGATCTGGGACAACCTGTTCAACGCCATCAGCGACATTCTTCTGTCATTTCCAAATTTCTTCCTGATTTTAGTACTGGTTGCTGTACTCCAGAACACTATTCTCAACCTGATCATAGTGATTGCGCTCGGATATTTTCCCACGGTTTTCAGGGTGGTGCGCAGTGAAGTCATGGCCTTGCGCCAGTCGGAGTTTGTGCTGGCCGCCCAGTCTTTCGGAGCCAGCTGGCAGCATACCTTTTTCAGACATATCATGTCCGGGATCAGGGAAAATCTGGTGGCCGTTTTTTTAGTCGGCATGGGCACGGCCGTTGTGACCGAGTCTGCGCTGAGTTTTCTCGGACTGGGCGTACCTCTGGAAAAACCCTCGCTTGGAAGCCTGCTCTCTTCCGGCAGGAACTATCTCAATGCCTGGTGGCTTTCTTTTTTCCCCGGGCTTCTGATCTTTATGGTCAATTTTTCCCTGCAGGCAGCCGGAGAGATGTTCAAGGGCAGAAACGGGAAATAAGATTGTGGGAAATTTATTTGACCTTAAAAAAAACATCGAAATGCTTAAGGAAATCGCTCTTTCAGCGGGAATTCTGCTGCGGAAGAAATTCAGTGAAAATCTGGTGATCGGATTTAAGGGAAGCAATAATCTGGTGACTGACGCGGACCTTGAATCTGAAACCATGATTGTGGAGTTTCTGCGGAAAAATTTCCCGTCCCACGGGATCATCGCAGAGGAAGGTTCCAAGTCCGAATCTCAGAATGCCGAATATTTTTTAATCGATCCTTTGGACGGGACGACGAATTTTGCTCACAGCTATCCCTGCTTCGCGGTCTCCATCGGATTGATGGAAAATGAGGAACCGGTCTGTGGGGTTGTCTATGACCCCATGCGCGATGAGATGTTTTCAGCTTTTCAAGGCGGTGGAGCCCTTTTGAACGGGAATCCGCTTAAAGTCTCAGGCACCGCAGAGGTAGGAAAATCCTTACTGGTAACAGGTTTCGCTTATGACAGCGGCAAGTTCAATAATCTTCCTCATTTTTCCAGGATAGTTTTAGAGGCTCAGGGCGTCAGGCGGGACGGGTCTGCTGCTCTCGACATCTGCCATGTGGCTGCCGGACGCTTCGACGGATTCTGGGAAATGGGGCTTTACCCCTGGGATACTGCAGCGGGAGCGGTGATACTTTCAGAGTCCGGAGGAAGGATCAGCCGCTTCGACTTGAGCCCCTGGCATCCCGCTCAGCGGGAGCTGCTGGCTACAAACGGAAAGATTCATGCTGAATTGAGCGGACTTCTGACATGTGATGGTAAATAAAAAAACAGTGTGGTATCATTCCCTTTGACAGGTATTATTTAATATAGATACAGTCCTGGAATGCCTTGAATGCAGACTGTTCCGTGCCTTGGCATCAATTGAAGGAGCCTGCAGATCCGGGTTTCAGGGTATCGAGATTTGTGAGATGAAAAAAACTCGGAAACGGCTGACTGTCTGGCGATTCCTGATCTGGACTCTGCTGGTGGTAGCTCTGGGCAGGACTTCATATCTGCTCTCTGTCAGCGTGATCAACTATATTTTCAATGAGGGGTCCATGCTTGTCCCAGACCTCGCCGGCACTCAATACAATGAAGCCAGGCGGATCCTTTTTCCTTACCAGTTGGAAGTAATGCAGGCGGGAACGAAAAACCATCCTTTTTTGCGGGCCGGAGAAATAATTTCTCAGGATCCATTCCCAGGGACCAAAGTGAAACGGGGCAGAATTGTCAAGGTGATGGTTTCTTCAGGACAGGAGAATGCCACAGTCCCGGATACCAGGCAGAAACTGCTGATCGAAGCTGAGGCGGATCTTCGAAATCAAGGATTTTCCGTCAATGACCGCTGCTATATTCTAAGCAGCACAATTGCGGCTGATCATATCATCGCAACTTCCCCGGAAGCCGGCGTCAAGAGCGTCAAGAATGCAAAGGTAGACCTTCTGATCTCAAAAGGCTCCGACAAAAAAGGCATCCTGATCCCGGATCTGACTGGAAAGACTCTGGACCAGATTAAAAGTGAACTTCCGATGTTCAAGCTTTCTACCCGTACTGAATCCTCCTCTGATTATGACGAGGGTGTGATTATCAGGCAGAACCCGCCGGCCAGCACGCTGCTGGAAGCAGGCAGTCAGATCAATGTCTGGGTCAACCAGACGCAGGCTGTGGTTCCCATCCAGAAACAGGCGAACCCTGTGACTCAAGCGATCCCTGTGAAGGTCCAGACGACGCCAGCGCAGACTCAGGTGAAATCCGGGAGACATTACGAGACGATTTCATATCAGGTACCTGGCGCTAAATCCAAGTACATGCTGCGGATGATCTTAACCGATGAGCAGGGAATCAGAGAAGTGCTGAGGCAGGAAGTCGAAGCTAATGAAGCTGTGAACTATACTGCAGGCGGGATGGGCAAGATGAAGGTAATGATTTATCTGGACACGCAGCTTGTGAAGGAGCTCGACTTTTGATCAGACCTGGAACAATCATTGCCGACAAGTACCAGTTGCTGGAACTGGTCGAAGAAAATGAAAAATTCTTTGTTTACAAAGCACTCACCGTCTCCTCTGAAGAACGCAGAGCTGTAAAAATCCTTAAACCGAGCCTTCTCAAAAATGAGAGGCTGATCGACAGAATGATCGGCGAACTTCAGAACATGGCTTCACTAAGGCATGAAAGCCTGGTCAGAATTTACGATATCGATGTCGTGGACAAGATTTTTTACATTGCCTCTGAATGGGTGGATGGAATACCGCTGACAACCTTTATCGACAAAGGCAGAAAAATCCCCCTGATGCGTGCTCTCCTGATCATTAAAAGGCTTGGATTCCTGCTCGAATTCGCTACCAAGCAGGGAATCATATACCGTTCGATCAAGCTTTCCAACATCCTGCTGACCGGTGATTTCAAGGTGAAAGTCCTTGGCTTCAACCTGCCTCGTTCATACGGTGTGCTTGGAGACCCTAACCTGACCCAGAACGTCGGGGTCGACCCGGACATCTTTTTTCTGGGTGTAGTACTTTATTCGATGCTGGAAGCCAAATTCCCCATAAAAAAAAGGGATTTTATTATTACTGACATCAAGCTTCTGCGCTATCTGGAACTGGACTGCGACTGGAAATTGTCCGACGAAAACCTGGAACCGAAATTAATAAGTCTGGTCGAAGAACTGATCCGCCGTTCAGTTTCCCGTGAGATGAATGAGCGGATTCCGGATTTTTACAATTTTTTCCAGTACATCGACATGGCTTTCCTGCTCCTGAATAAGCCTGAGGAGCACACCACAGCCAGGGAAGTCGTGGAAACTCTCAGGGAAGAGCTGCCTGCGCCATCAAGCGGAAAAATCCTGCCCGGACTTTACGGAAAACTTTCGTTCCTTATATACCTGGCTGCGATCAGCCTGCTGATATTCGCGATTTATTTACTGGTGTAGATGTTCAAATGAATACTGTGAGGTATACATGGCCATGATCTCCCCTTCAATTTTATCTGCTGACTTCGGAAACCTTGAGCATGAGATCCGCACGCTGCCAGGGGAATCTGTTGACTACCTGCATCTGGACATCATGGACGGGCATTTCGTGCCTGACATTACTTTCGGTTTTCCTGTGGTCCAGCGGATTTCCAAGCTTACCGGCATCCCGCTTGACATTCATCTGATGGTGACCAACCCTGAAGATCAGGTGGAACGGTTTCTGATACTCAAACCGGCAATCCTGACCTTTCATTTAGAGGCAGCCACTCACCCTGAAAGGCTCTGCCGCAGGATCAGGGAAGGCGGCTCCCTGGCAGGTGTCGCCTTGAATCCCGCCACTCCCTGGGATGGACTTAAATATATTTCCGAGGCAGTTGATCTGGTGCTGGTGATGACTGTAAATCCGGGATTCGGCGGCCAGAAATTCATGACAAGCGTGTTGGAGAAAATCAGAGAAATCAAGAATTTCACTGGAAGCGGCAGACAGATGCTGCTGGAAGTCGACGGCGGGATCAACGATAAAACCGCACCTCTGGCCATCGGAGCTGGCGCCAATCTGCTGGTGGCAGGCAACTACATTTTTTCCGCCAAAGACAGAACTGATGCCATCAAAAGGATCTGCGAGCCTGAAAAGCGGCCCTGATGAAGCTGAAGTTCGAACAGTTCTGATCCTGAAACTGCCTTAGAGTAGGAAATCCAGGAAGTCAAGTTGGTTTCTGATTGATCAGATCCCTGTAACTATCAGCAGCGGATTCATCAGGAATCACTGAGATTTTGCTGCCATAGACTCCACCGCTGATCAGCTGATTTTTATTAATTTCGGACGCTGTAATCACTCTGTCCGCCAGATTCAATGACAGAGAGTTCAGCTTTTTCATCATAAATGTTTCCATCCGTTCAGGGTGACAGGCAAAGTTCAGGTGGATGGTCTTTTTTTTTCTGCGGAGAAAGTGAGTGATTCCATAGAGTTTCAAGGCTGAGGTGCAGATCAGGGCAGTGTAACCTGTGTGGCTGATCACTATGGACGGAGGCTGCAGATGAAAGAGTTTCAAGAGCGCTCCCAGGGAATGGGAATAACCATAGACCGATCTTTTGAAAACAGGCTGGCGGAAGAGTTTTGCTCCACTCCTGACCAGCTCCTTTTTCAGAACAGGGCTGGACCCGAGATTTTCTTTAGGGATGTCCGGACTGTAAACGAGCAGCTGATTGTATTCCGGAAAAGATCTGACCAGTGTCAATGCCTGGCCGGCTGCTTCGGGATAGAGAAAAGGGATTACTTGAAAAATATTTTCCATCTGAATCTCACAAAGATTCTGCTTTGATGAAAGTTTTCAGGGATTGGAATTCAGCGAGATTCAAGTACCAGAGGTTTCCCTGCTGTGAAAATCCCAGCCTGGAGTAATGGTCAGCCAGTATGGAGTTTTTAGCAGTTGGAATATATTCCCCCATCAGTTTTTCAAACCCCTGATCAATTGCCGGTTTAACAAGCGCGTTCAAGGCAAAACACTCCAGACTTCTTTTTATCACCCTGCAGCTCATCACCCAGGTGTCGATAAAGAGACTCCTGCCGTCTTTTCTGAGAATCATGGCGCTGCTGATGCCATAGTCACCGAACTTATCTTTCAGGTTGAATGAAAATGTAAAAAAATCAGGGGATGCGGCAATTCTTCCGAGCTGCTCTTCATTATAGCGGACAGTGCGGAGATTGAATTGATTCGAACGCTGGACCAGCTGAGCCACTCTGGGGATGCTGAAATCATTGAAACTTGAAACTCCGCAGGTCATTTCAAGGCTTTCCAGGAAATCCTCTTCCTTCCGGTAGTTTATCTCTAAAACTCGTCGTCCGGCCTGCTCCTGATACCGCCTGGTTCTCAGGAGGTCTTCCGGATCGAACGAAGAGGTTTCAAACAAGTTCAATTCCATCAGAAAGTCCAGAAACAACGCAGGATCCTCAGGCAGTTCCGGAATCGTGATCTCAGGGATGCTGATCCGGACCTGTTCCCGCTCAAACCGGCTGTCATCCAGAAAGACCATGGAGTCGAAACCGATGTTCAGGATTTTCTGGATTGATCGGATATTATCTGCTTTATTCTCCCAGTTGGATGAGAAAACCGCAAAATCCTCAAGCCTCAGAATCATTTCAGTGTGCTTTTCAAAAGGCTCTCTGGCGGTATTCTGATCATTTTTACTGCAGACTGCCAGGATGATCCCGCGGTTCTTCAGCTCTTTGATCCAATACTGGAACTTCGTGAATGCCTTGCCGATTCCCAGCTGACCGATCTGAATCTTTTCCAGTCCGTCCTCACCAATGCTTCCGCCCCAGAGTATGTTATCCAGATCAAGGATCAGGCATTTCCTGGATTTCCCGGTCAGGGACTGGATTATCGAGGTGATATTCCGGGCCAGAACTGGCAGAAAATCAAGAGAAAAAATCAGATCTGAACTTGCAGCCAGCCTGGGATCAAAAATGGAATTTCCATAGCGGGCCTGAATCGCACACAAGTCTGCGATAAACAGGTTTTTCGATTTAAATGCCAGATTCATCAGACCGAGATTTATCTTTCGTAATTGAAAAGTGAATGACATTTCAACTTTATTGCAGAAATTGCCGAAAACGTCTCCGAATTCCGGGAAATTAAGATAAATCACGTTGCAGGCTCGTTGAGAGGTAAGCTTGCGATAAATTTCATCGATTCCGGAAAGCGTTGACTCTGCAAAGCCGGTCCGCTCAATATTATTAAGCTTCAGGAACTGATCGTACAATTTCTGAACTGATTGGAAAACAATCACAAAATCCGCTGAAAAGCGGTAAAGGTCGGATGTCGGATCAAAGACATTCCGCTCGAGCTGATCAAAATCTGATTCGAACATCTGAAAATCGAGCCTGGTTTCATATCCATAACCTCTGAGAGCCTGATTTAAAAGCTGGGTTGAGGAATCACCCAGTATGGAAAGCCGGATTTTCTCGAATCCGCTGAAGTCCTTTTTCAGATTTTTTATCAGCTCTGAAAAATGAATCTTTACACCTCGTCCAGGAAATAGATCTTGGGTGGCTCGATCCCGTTGAAATTGGTATTATATTCCACTGTGTAAGCGCCTGTATTGATGAAATAGAGTTTGTCGTCAAGCGTCAGGGACCTGGGCAGCAGGATGTTGTCGTAAATTACGTCCACGCTGTCGCAGGTCGGGCCTGCCAGATGATATTCTCCTGGGCTGTCGCCGTTCTGCTCTATGTCTGTCCTGATTTCATAGCGGAAATCCTCGATCGACTCCATCAGGCCGTGAAAGCAGCCGGCATCGATGAACAGCCAGTTCTCGCGCTCGTCCTCGCGGCGGGTGATCACAGACGAAACCAGAATTCCGGCATTTCCGACCATGGAGCGCCCTGGTTCCAGAAAGATTTCGGGCAGCGGATAAAAATTTTTTTTCAGAAACCGGTCGACTTCCCTGGCGATAGTCTGAATGTCCGGGATGGGCTTGAGATGCTGGATCGGGAAGCCTCCGCCGAGGTTGATCATGGAAAGGCTGATACCTGATTTTGAGAGTTCCTCGAAAACAAAACGGCATTTATCCAGGGCGATCGCCCAGCGCTTGGGATTGTAACATTGAGAACCAACGTGAAAAGAAAGTCCATAGGGAACCAGCCCGGAATTTTTGGCGAATTTGAGAAGTTTGACCGCTTCCTCCCGGGGAGTGCCGAATTTATGCGAAAGCGGCCAGTCAGATTCTCCTGGATCCATTTCCAGACGTACGAAGCATTTTTTTTCCGGGGCCTGGCGGGAAATTTTTTCCACTTCTATATCTGAATCCGCCACATAATAATTGATTCCGTATGAATTGGCGACTCCGATCTCCCGTTCGCGTTTAATGGTATTGCCGAAGCTTATTTTATCCGGTTCAACGCCCAGTGAGAGCAATTTGTTGATCTCTCCAAGGGAAGCTGCGTCAAAATTGCAGCCAAGTGAATGCAGAAGTTTGATGATCCTGGGATGTGCGTTGGCCTTGATCGCATAAAAAATCTTTCCCTGTGGGAAAGCAGCCTGCAGTTCCAGATAATTACTGCGTACGATTTCCAGATCCATGATCAGGAATGGAGTGGGAATCTTTTTAGCCAGTTCGCGGATTTTAGCTGTCAGTTCCATGGCATCTCCAAATTCGTAAAAAATTAGGTAGATATTATCACTGGGGATTTGGTTTGGCAAAAGAAATTTTAAAGAAATGTATACCCCCTTCGCAGGGCTTCGGGGGTAACAGGCTGTAACCAAAATCCTCACTTCGTTCGGATTTTGTAACAGCCTGTATAAAAAAAGGCCTGTTTGTACAGGCCTTCTTTATACTGAAGAAATCTAGCTTACTTTTTCTTGTTGACGACATCCTTCAGATTTTTGCCAGGGCGGAACTTCGGCACTTTGCATGCCGGGATCTTGATGGCTTTCTTGGTCTGGGGATTGCGGCCGGTGCGTGCAGCTCTCTCTTTGACTTCCCAGCTGCCGAAACCGGTGATAGCGACTTTCTCGCCCTTTTTCAGAGCTTTGGTGATGGAATCGGTGAATGCATCCAAAGCTGTCTGACTGTCTTTCTTTGTCAGGTTTGCCTGCTTGGCGATGGCGTCGATCAGTTCGCTCTTGTTCATTCTGCGTACCCCTTTCACTGTGGTATTTTAAGATTCGTACATTGTAAAAATAAATTTTATTGAAGAAATTGTCAAGTAATTCGTTAAATAATGCTTGGTTGACCGGGAATTCACGGTTTTTAATATGTAAAAACAGTTGCAGCGCAACACAATATACTTTCGGCAGTCAAATGGTCGAAAAGTCCTTTATCCATCGGGTGTTTTGGTACCACTTGACCATAAAACCCATGCCATTCTTGATTTTCGGAGAATCGACCCGTGTTTTTTACTGTGGTACCTTCTTTTTCAGCAGGTTATCGACTTCCCTCAACAGACTGTCGCGTTGATAAGAATTGACCAGAAATACCCTCTGTTTGTTGCTGATAGTGACATAATAGTTAGATCCTTCTTTGGTGAGGAACTTGAACCCGATGCCCTCTCCTCCCTTGGTTGCGATTTCACCGGACAAGTCGACTTCCTGGGTGAAGTCAGGCTTTTTTCCTGTGGCGAGTCCTTCACAGACGAGGTTGTTGACCGTGGAAAGAAGCGACTCGACTTCACTGGTTGCGAGTGCCCCGGAGGCACCGGTTTCGACGGTTCCCATTACCTTTGGAAGCGTAACTTCACCTGTCCCGCGTTTGGCCCATTTCCACTGGCCGTCACGCTGAAGCTCGATTTCCCTGGTGCCGCACAGAATGTGGATCCTGCTGATCTCTTCATCCTTCAGTTTGATCAGAGTCTTGTCGATCCAGTAATTGCTGTCGCTGTTGCAGAGGTAGGAAAGATTAGTGGTAGTCTTATAGATCTCCGGACCTTTTGTGTACTTGAAGTACGTTGAAATCATGTCCGGCCCGACCTTCCCGACTTCAAGCCTGGCCTTGGTAACTCCACCCTGGGAAAGCTCCACGAGCGTGGTTAATTTTCCAAGTCCGTAAACATCCCCCTTTTCCGGATTTCTGGAGGAGATGTCCACTATCGCAAGGTCGCGGATATTCTTGACAAGTCCGTCTACATTGTCTGAGGCGGCCGGATAATCCAGCTTCACGACATTCCAGCTGCCCCCGTTCTGCCTGGTGAGTTCGACTTCGCTGCTGCCCCTGCTTAGCGTGATCCTGTCCATGCCGGCCGGATCGAGTTCAGCGAAGGGCTTGCGGTTTTCGACCTCCAGCTTGTATGTTTTGTCCCCGCTGGTGATGAAGTAGGTAAAAATGCCGAGGGCCGCGGTTATCGCAAAATAAATCAAATTTTTTTTCATCTCATTCCTCCCTGCCGCTGTACTTCTTCTCATAGTCGATTCTGCGCCGCTCCCGCAGCAGATACCAGATTACGCCTAAGATCATGACCAGGATGGAAACACCGAACATGTTGAGGTATTTGAGCCGGAATTTGATTTTCTGGATTTCCTCGTCCTTGCCTTCCTTGAAATATTTCTGGAAGGCTTCCCTGGAAAACAGCGGATGCTCTGACACGTTTTTAGCCCTGATCTGCATCAGGTCCTCACCAAGTGTTAACCAGTCCACAGTGTTCTGAAGAAAAGCCAAGTTTCCTTCATGCCTGGGCAGAAAATCGTCTGAAACGAAAAGTGCGTCCGGTATTACGGCTACGCGGACTTCGGCGGAACTTTTAATCTTGATTTCCGAGGTGTTGACTGCCGGATTTTTTTCGCGGTATCCTGCCACAATGTCTGCGGTCAGACTGTTGTGGTCATAGCAGGTCTTGTATTTTCCTGTGAAAACCGCTCCCAGCATTTTCTTGTCAGACTGCTTTTCGCTGATCAGGAAATTCTGCTGCGGGTCCAGTGAAAAGCCGTTGAGCTCCTGGTTGTATTCAGTGCTGGTGAACAGACTTTTGATTTCAGCTTCGGCTGTATTGACAAGCGTGCTCTGGACCGCGGCGACCCAGGGCAGGGTGATTGAGCTGATCTGGTTGAAGAGGGGAAGATCCTTGGCAAAGTAATAAGGGGCGATTTTGATGAAAAGAGGGTATGGCTGGGTGAAGGTGATATAGCCGTTCCTGAAGCTTGCGAAGTCACTGGAGCGGTCGTAGACCAGCTTATACTCAACTTTCATGCCAAGCTGATTCAGGATTTTAGCCATGTTATGCTCAACCAGGGTGCCATACATCATCTGATTGGGTTCCAGCACCTGGATCAGGAAAATGGCTTTCCCGCCTGATGCCAGATACTGGTCGATCTTGAAGCGGGCCGCTTCGCTGGTTTCCTTGGGATAGAGAAGAATCAGGAGGTCCAGATCGGCCGGGATCTCTTCCCTGGAGAGATTGAGGAAACTCACTTTAGCCAGTTTGCCCAGTGCCTTGACCAGTTCCTGATATTTTTCCATGATGCTCTGGTCTGACTCGTTTTCAAAGAGTGCGACACGGATTTCAGGCAGTTTTTTGCAGGTGACACGCTTGATGCCTGAAGTGATCTCATATTCCAGATTTCCCAGTTCGTTGACAACCGGCAAGGCAGTGCTCTTGTCCTCGAAATAAATCCCCATGCCCAGATAACCTTTGATGGCCTGCACCTGGTCTTTTTCCAGCACATTCATCTGGATCTCCGGAACTCCCAGCGACTCGGCCAGCTGCCTGTATTTCGGATCGTCCTTAGGGTCGCAAAATTCGATGTTCAGGTGGGACCCGCCATATGCCTTGTATTCGCTCAGAAGATCCCGGACCTGATCTTCGATTTTTTTGTAGGCTGGCGGCAGATTGGCGCTGAAAAAGCATTTGATGGAAATGATGTCATCCAGCTGAGTGAGTATTTTCTTGGTGGGTGCGGAAAGCGAATAGAGCTTTTCAGAGGTGAGGTCTACCCGGAAGAATTTGTGGTAGCACAGGTAATTTGCAATGCCGAGAAAGCAGAGCAGGATCACTGTCGACAGGTAGATGTTGTACTGATTCTTTTTTTTATCTTTGAAATCCATTTTATCCTCCTACCTCCACTGTCTGCTTTCCAGCACCTTGACGTTCAGGTACAGGAAAACCGTGATCATGGACAGGTAATAGACTATATCGCGGATGTCGAGCACTCCGCGGCTGATGTTGTTGAAATGCTGATTCAGACCCAGAAACTGGAAAAGAGGGGTGAGCCATCCGGGCAGCACCATTGTCACCAGCGGTTCCCCAATGATGAACAAGGCGAAGGTGGCTGCCACTGAAAGGATAAAGGCTACGATCTGGTTTTCAGTGAAACTCGAGATGAAAAATCCGATCCCGAGATATGATGCACCCATCAGGATTGCGGCTACATATCCACCGATCACAGGACCCCAGTCCAGGATTCCCAGGTAGCTGGCTGTCCAGGCAATGGGGAGGGTGAGCAACAGGGAAATCCCGAGAAAAGAAAGAGCTGCCAGGAATTTTCCCAGCACCAGCTCCACATCAGTCAAAGGCAGAGTCAGCAGCACCTCGAGTGTTCCACTTTTCTGTTCTTCGGGCCAGGAGCGCATGGAAATCGCAGGCACCAGGAACAGGAAAAACCAGGGCAGCAGCACGAAAAAGTTCTTCAGAGAAGTTTCGTTCATGATGTAAAAGCCCTTGAAGAAGAACCAGTTGGCTGTGACGAGGAATATTACCAGATATACGTAAGCAATCGGTGAGTCAAAGTAGGCTTTAAGTTCTTTTTTGAAGATGGAAAATATTTTCCTGGTCATTTCGCTTCCTCCTGGGTTGTAAGCTGGATGAAGATGTCTTCCAGGCTCATGCTGTCCCTGTGAAGTTCTGAAATCAGGTAGTTGTTGTTTACTGCAAAGGCGAAAATCTCCTCAGTGCTCCGGGGTGTTTTCTTAGTCTCCAGTTTGAAGCGCACCAGGCCGTCGTCCAGAACCTGGCATTCCTTCCTGACAATGAAATTGAAGCTGGAAATCTTGGCTTCCACTTCCTGGGCCGGGGCTCTGAAGGTGACATAGACAATATCATTCCCCGACAGAGAGCTTGCCAGGTCTGCCGTAGGACCCTGGGCCACGATTTTTCCATTGCTGATGATCACCACGCGCTGACAGGTCACCGAGACTTCGGTGAGGATGTGGGAGCTCAGAATGATGGTTTTCTCACGCCCGATTTCCTTGATCAGCTCCCTGATTTCAATGATCTGCCTGGGGTCGAGGCCGCTGGTAGGCTCGTCCAGGATCAGGATTTCCGGTTCGTGCAGCAGCACGCTCGCCAGGCCGACTCTCTGCCTGAAACCTTTGGAAAGAGCCCCGATGTTGCGGTAGAGCATGGAGACCAGGCCGCAGGTCTTGACCTTTTCCTCCACTGCTTTCCCGATTTTTCCGGGTTTAATGCCCCGCAATTCCGCAATGTAATGCAGATATTCAGATACGTTCATATCGAAATAGAGCGGGCTGTTTTCAGGGAGATACCCGATCTTTTCCTTGACATCCAATGGATGGGTGAGCACATCGTGGCCTCCCACTTCCACCGTGCCGGAAGTAGCTGCCATGAAGCCGGTGATTATCTTCATGATTGTTGTTTTTCCGGCGCCGTTAGGCCCGAGCAGTCCTACGATTTCCCCTCTTTTCACTGAAAACGAGGCATCCTTGACCGCATGGACGTCGCCATAGTACTTGTGGAGTTTTTCCACCTTGATCATTTCAGTCATGCTCACCTCTCTGAAAAATAATATAATTTATAAGTACTGATAAATCAGTGCATTAAAATTAGCAATTAATATACCATTTAATAGCTGGAATGAAAACTGAGGAAAATGTCTATAGAACAGGTGCTTCCCAGACTGGGATTCCATCAGGAGGCAGGCAAATATTTTCCAGCTGGAAAATATTTTTCAGGAGTTTTATGAAATTTCGCTTCCTGAACTGATTTCGCCGGACGGAGTTAGAAATGTCAATGTTTCCCCGTTCTTGGCTGCCAGCAGCATGCCCTCAGAAATTTCCCCCATGATTTTGGCCGGCTCCAGATTGGCGACTATGATGATGTTTTTCCCGACTATCTCTTCAGGTTTGTAATGCTTGGCTATGCCTGCCACCAGCTGCCTGGTCTCGCTGCCCACTTCTATTGAGAGCTTGAGCAGACGGTCGGACTTGGCTACAGGTTCAGCTGAAAGCACCTTGGCCACTTTGAGCTTGATCTTCCTGAAATCATTGATGCTGATCAGATCACTTTTAAGAGCCTCGCTCTTTGGTTCAGCAGGCTTGGATTTCGGGGTTTTTGAGGGTTTCGGGGCTTCGGCCTTTTTCCCGGCATGCAGCTTGTTCACCTCTTCGGCAATCTGATCGTCTTCAATGCGGGTGAACAGGATTTCCACGCTGGAAGTGTGATTCCCGGACGGCCTGACTGCAGAGAGCTTATCCCAGGGTATCATCTTGATTTCTGTCTTGAAGCCGAGCATTTTCCAGAGTCTGGATGCTGATTCAGGGATCACCGGGAAAGACGCATAGGCAAGGGCAGTCAGAAGCTGGCAGCAGACCGACATGGTTTCAGAGCACTTATCCAGGTTGCTCTTGCGGGTAGCCCAGGGCGCTTCTGTGTCGTAAAATTTATTGCCGAGCCTGGCTAGTTCCATGATAAAGAAGCAGGCCCGCCTGACTTCGAATTTTTCATAGCAGTTTTTGATTTCATCGATGATCTTCTGGGCTTCGGATAAAACTTTTCTGGCAGGTTCTGTGAGGTTTTCCACTATCGGGATCACGCCGTCATGATACTTATCCACGAAAGTCAGAGTCCGGTTGGCGAGATTTCCATAAATATTGGCTAGTTCGCTGTTGTTCCGCAGCTGGAAATCCTTCCAGGTGAATTCAGAGTCCTTGGCTTCAGGTGCATTGGCGGCGATGGCGTATCTGATGCTGTCTGCCTTGTATTTCTGGAAGAAATCGTCCAGTTCGATATACCAGCCTTCGCTCTTGGAGAACTGATGGCCTTCCAGGTTGTAGAATTCGTTGGCAGGCACGTCAAAGGGCAGATTATACTTTTCTTCCTGGCCCATGATCAGCGAAGGCCAGACAATGCAATGGAAGGGGATATTGTCCTTGCCGATGAAATGGATCACGCGGCAGGACGGGTCCAGCCAGTATTTTTTCCACTCATCCGGCTTGCCGATTTTCTGGGCCCAGTCGCGGGTGATGGAGATATAGCCGATCGGAGCGTCGAACCAGACATAGAGCACTTTGCCTTCTGTATTGTCGAGCGGAATCGGCACTCCCCAGTTAATGTCCCTGGTGATGGCCCTCTCCTTCAATCCTTCCTTGATCATGGATCTGACGAAAGTAGTGACGTTTTCCTTCCATTCCTTTTTGCCTGCGATCCAGGTGCTGAGTTTTCCGGAGAAATCCTGAAGCTGCAGATACCAGTGTTTGGTGTCTCTGATCTCAGGTTTTTCATTGCAGATCCCGCAGCGCGGTTCCAGGATTTCCATCACTTCCAGCCAGGAACCGCAGGTGGTGCATTCGTCGCCGCGTACATTCTCCGCTTTGCACTTGGGGCAGGTACCGCGCACATAGCGGTCAGCCAGGAATCTCTGGCATTTCGCGCAGTAAAACTGCTGTGAAACCCTGGGGCGGATCATGTTCTTGCGCAGGAGATTCATGAAAAACTGCTGGGAAAGGTCGTAATGCTGCGGGAACGAGGTTCGGCCGAAATTATCGAATTCAATATTGAACTGGTCGAAGATACCTTTGATCACCTTATGGTATTTGTCCACGTATTCCCTGGGTGTCACCTTTTCGCGTTCCGCTGAGATGGTGATCGGGATGCCGTGCTCGTCTGTTCCGCAGATATAGACTATGTCGGCTCCTGTCAGGCGCTTGAACCTGACATAGATGTCAGCAGGCAGGTATGCGCCTGCGATGTGGCCGAGATGGATGGGTCCGTTGGCATACGGCAGTGCGCTCGTGACCAGTATTCTTTCTTTCATGTGGGTCTCCCTTACAAAGCGATATAAAAAAAGGGTTCAGAATTCTGAACCCTTACAATATACCATTAGTTGGCTCTGGAGTCACCTGGTTTTTTACTTGAGAAGCCCTTTGATTATTATGGAAAATTCGCTGGTTTTGTCCAACAGATCCTTCACTTCTTCTTCTTCAAAAACAACCATGTCCGAGTAATCGCCTTTGGTGCGCTTTTCATAAGCAGTTTTCACCAGTTTGCCATACTTCTTGTCCAGAACTTTCGATGTAATGAAGGACCTGGTGAACCAGCCGATCAGCTTTCTCGATCCTGTAGAAAATAAGTTGAATCCGGTCTTTGTCTGAAAGAGTCATACTCTGACACCTGAATCAAGGGCGTTCAGGATGAAGGGTTGTCTGCCAATAATAGTCTCCAGATCTCTCCTGGAGGTGATTCTGGCGTCGATCAGTATATCGTGCTTCAAGTCGATTTCATAACAAACATCCAGAATTTCATTTTCCCTTTTCCAGTCGAAATCATCAGAAAGCACGATCAGAACATCATAATCCGAGTCATCATCAGCCTTGCCGTTGACTTGTGAGCCATACAGAATCACCTGATCAAGATCCTGGAATTTGTCAGACAGAAGTTTTTTTAATTCCTTGATAATAAAGAGTTTATCCATTCAAGCCTCTTTAATTATGATACAGCGAGTTACTCAAATCTGTAAAGCCTTGATTTCTAAGATGTTGTAGCAGAATCTAAACACAACATGATCCAGATCTTGTTTTTATTCTCCCTCAAAACCATTCTTAGCCGCACCCAAAATCTATCAGGAGTCTTCTGATGGGGACAAGTCGTAATTTGAGCTAGAGATGCGGGCAGGACATGTCCCCATCTTATCAAGTGCCTGGTGCGGATCTTTTTTTGAGCTCGCTGAGCACTTCAAGGTCGGCTATGTCCTTGGGGCGTCCTGCAGCTTTTTTCATGCGGATCAGGTCGTCAAGGGATGCAAAATATGCTTCCACTTCGCCGAATTTTCCGGTCACTTTATTTTTCCAGACTTCCTCAAACGTCACTCCAGCAACGAACGGGTGGATATCTGTCTCCACCAGGTACTGACGGATCAGAATTTTTCTGGTGAGAATCTCTTCTGCGCTGACATCGCTAAGGTCGTAGCCGAAATCGATCAGAGCCTCTCTGCACAGTCCGGCATTTTCCGCAGCCGATTCGATGAAAATATCTATGTCCAGTGTGGCGCGCGAGTAGCCGTGGACAGGGAATGCAAAAGCCCCGATCACCACAAAGCGGACATTATGATCTTTTAAAGATCTCAAAAGGCTTTCTGTGTCCATTTAATACCAGCATTTCAAGCATTTTTCTGGAATTTCCACTCATCATGCGGAATCGTTCCTCAGTAGTGAGTGAAAGTTGGAAGTCGAGTTCGAACAGGAACTCTTTCTGTGGATCGTGGATGTCGAGTTTTAGGATCATTGTTTACCAGGTTTTCTTGAGGCAGACATCCTTTCCTGAGGAGGCAGGGATATCGTGATTGGAGAGCGTGTTGCCTGAGACGTCGGCAGCGAAATTGTAGATCCGTTCATACCATTTGCCGTT
>JAQTZZ010000026.1 GCA_028687545.1 Candidatus Wallbacteria bacterium | reverse complement strand
CGTCAGCCTCCATCCTGCGCCAGAAGCCACTGCATCAGCAGGATTCAATTGCACTGTTAACTGCCCGTAAACAGGAGCTTCGTAATAACTCCAGGTGTCGTTCAAGTATGGCGTGGTTCCGGTAGATCCGGCAATGATCCAGAGAGATCCGTTGAATGCTGTCATGGAATGGCAGTATCTTGGAGAAAGGCCTGCTGAAGAAGCCTGGGTCCAGTTCACTCCATCCTTAGTGTACCAGATGTCTGCAACTGTTACATCTCCAGTGGTCTTCCCGCAGGAGAGCCAGAGCCTTCCATTATACGCAGCACAGGTCCCGTACCTGACACTGAATGGGTTCTGGCTACTCACCTGTGTCCAGTTCTTTCCGTCAGAACTGTTCCAGACGTCTTTCAAATAAGTGTTATTGGTTGTTGTATATCCTCCAATCACCCAGATTTTATTGGCATACACTTCTGTGCCGTGGCAGAAGCGGCTGGTGAAAGGAGCGTCACATTCTTTGGTCCAGGTAATTCCATCTACACTGCTCCAGACATCATTTCTGCCGGCACCTCCGGTTATGCATCCGCCAATCAACCAGAGTTTGCAGTCAAATGACAACAGGCTTGCTGCGCTTCTTGCTGTAAAACCTCCATCAGCAGTCACTTGAGTCCAATTCTTGCCGTCTACGCTCTGCCAGACATCTGACTTGAGGACAGTGCTGGCATTTCCGCCTGCAATCCAGATTTTGCCGTCATGCACTGTGCAGCCGAATAGGTATCTGGAACTGAAAGGAGCGTCGCATTCCTTGGTCCAGGTCAAACCATCAATTGTGCTCCAGACATCGTGTCTGTAGGTACCGTCGTAGCCTCCGATCACGAACATTTTCCCGTTCAGGACAATGTTCCCATGACCGTAGCGTCCGCCGAATCCTGCTGTCTGTCCCTGGGTCCACGGGACAGCCTGATAGATGCAGGGTACAGATATATCTCCAGCCTCCATGGTTCCATGCACGGATTCAGGCTGGCTATAGCCGATCACATCACGATATTCCACAGTACAGGTACTGCCTTCGCTCAGGCTGACACTTGTCCCACTGTTCCTCCACAGGTTTTCTCCTGATAATCTCCACCCTGCTCCTGAAAAAACCGCACCTGGAGGTGAAATTGTTACTGTCAGGTTATGGCTCAGGTTCTGATTGTATTCAGCATACATCACATTTTCGGTAGTGCCGTCTATCGGCATTACACCTTTCAGCATACCTGGCGTGCAGTACCCTCCGGTCTGCCTGAATTCCAGCATATAGCCATCGCCTTCCTGCACCTGTGCATTAGTTCCGGAATCACGCCAACCAGTTTCTCCAACCAGCTTCCACCCTGCTCCGGTAGTCACAGCTTCGGCTGGACTCAGTTGCACTGACAATTGTCCGTAAACAGGCGCTTCATAATAATTCCAGGTGTCGTTTAGGTAAGGAGCAGATCCGGTTGATCCGGCAATGATCCACAATGAGCCATTGAAAGCAGTCATAGAATGGCAATATCGCGAGGTGAGTCCAGTGGACACAGCCTGGGTCCAGCTGACCCCATCCTTTGTATACCATACATCGGCAACTGTTCCTCCACCTGTCGTTTTCCCGCAGGAGAGCCACAATCTGCCGTCATACGCCGCGCAGGTCCCAAATCTTGCGCTGAACGGGCCCTGGTTAGTTACCTGGGTCCAGTTCTTTCCGTCTGCGCTGTTCCAGACATCCCGTAAATAGGTATTGTTGGTAGTAGTGTATCCGCCTACCACCCAGATTTTATTAACATACACTGCAGTGCCTAAACAATAACGGCTTGTGAACGGAGCGTCACATTCTTTGGTCCAGGTAATGCCATTGTAACTGCTCCAGACATCGTTTTTACTGCCGCCGGCAATGTTCCCGCCGATCAGCCATAGTTTACCCTCAAACGACTCCAGCCCTGCCGCGTTCCTTGCTCCAAATCCTCCGTCAGCAGTCACTTGCGTCCAGTTTTTCCCGTCTGAGCTCTGCCAGACATCGGACTTGATTCCAGTGCTTGCACCTCCACCTGCAATCCAGATCTTGCCGTCATGCACTGTGCAGCCGAAAGAATACCTAGCTGCAAAAGGTGCGTCGCATTCCTTGGTCCAGGTAATGCCGTCAACGGTACTCCAGATATCGCGCCTGTATGTTCCGTCATAGCCACCGATTACGAACAATTTTCCGTTCAATACAGCGCTTCCATGCCCATAGCGTCCGCCAAAGGCAGCACTTGCAGTCTGCCTGCTCCAGGCAGGTGCTGAATAAGTTCCTGTTTCAGACTTGTCGTTTGTGCTCACTGTGCCGGTAATATTTGCAGGTGGTTCGTATCCTATAATGTCCCTGAAAATTATCTCGTATGAGGTTCCCTCTTGTAACTCGATGTAACTGCCACTGGATCTCCAATCAGCTTCGCCCAGGAGTTTCCAGGCTGCGCCTGCGGAATTGACCGCAGCAGGACTAATGTTGACAGTCAGGTTGTGTTGAGCAGGCAGATATTCCTGATCTATTACTATTTCCTGGGTTCCAATAATACCTGTAACATTGTCCGGTGTCAGCCAGCCCTGGATTTGCTTGAATTCGATTTCAAAGGTGGTGCCTTCTTCAATAAATCGCGTACAGGAATCAGACCAATCCTGGGTTCCGACAAACCGCCACCCAGCTATGGCGGAAATCTCTGCTTCGGGTTGCAGAGTGACAGAAACGCCATGGTAAATTCTTCTGGATGATTCCGCCCAAGTGTCGCCAAATGCAGAGTGAGGTCCCATTCCGGCAGTCAGCAGCATAGTCCCGTTGAATGCTACTGCACCTGCCATGGTTCTCTCGCAACATCCGGATTTATCCGTTACTTGTTGCCAAACAATTCCATCTGTGCTCTTGTAGTAATTTAGGTCATAACTAGTCATCGCCATGTCCAGAGTACCGCCAGCAATGATAAAGGTATTCCCTACTTTAACGCCGGACAGGAACATCCTCCTCCCGAAGCCTGCGGTCTGGGTGAGAAGCTCCCAATTGATTCCATCAATTGTATGCCACACATCATCAAGCAAGTTCACTCCGTCATTTCCGCCAATCAAATAAGCTCCATCTGCATCGGCAATCACGCATTGACCATACCTTGCTCCAAATGGAGCGGTCTGCGCTTCAAGCGTCCATTCCGTACCATTGGCTGAGCTCCAGATATCTCCATGAAGCGTTGTGCCGTCTCGTCCGCCGATGATCCAGAGTTTGCCGCCTAATGTAAAGCATGAATGCCCAAATCGTGGCCCAAACGGGGTTGATGAGACTTCAGTTGTCCAGGTTTGTCCATCTGATGAGCTCAACACATCGGACAAATAATTCTGACCTGATTTGCCTCCGATCAACCAAAGGCCGTTGTTCCAACTTGTAATGGTGTGTCCATACCTGCATGGACCCGGGATGGTTTCCAATGATTTCTCCCAAGTTGAGCCATTATCAGAACTCCACACATCATTTAGCTCATTTGTTCCATCAGATCCGCCTGTCAGCCAGCATTTTCCGTTGAATACTGCCATGGCTGAACCAAACCTGACCGGATCAATCCCTGCCTGATTGAGCTTTGTCCAATTTTTCCATGTATATGTGACTTCCAGTGTCAAGTCATTCTGCGGCATGGTCCCTGAGAGAGTGTCAGGCTGATAATAATTATCCAGGATCTTGAGGTTGATGGAGTAATTATCTCCCTCATACAGGTAAGCTGCATTACTTGGGTAGTTCCAGCTATTATCTCCGGACAGTTTCCACTGAGCCCCTCTCATGACTGCATCATTCGGAAGAATCGACACACCGATCCTGCGCGCCTGACAGTAGTTTGCAGAAATCAAGGTATTTCCGTTCATGGTTCCCGTGATCATTGAGGGCGCACGGAACCCGGCAGCATTAGAAAATTGCAGTCTATAAATCTGGTGTTCCGACAATTCCATGGAACTCTGGGAATCTCTCCATACGCTTTCCCCATACAATTTCCATTTTGCTCCTGAATCCACTGCCCCTGCAGGATAGAGGCCGACGGATAAAGTATATCTCGTTTCAGAAGATTGATAAGTTACGTCCAGATCAGTTTCTTCGGTATCGATTACTCCTGATACAGGAGAGGGCGTAACCCATCCCGCAACATCCTTAAAGATCAATTCATATGTATCACCTGCTAGAACGAAAATACTTGAGCCTGAAGTTTTCCAGTGCTCATTCCCTGCCATTTTCCAGCCTGCGTCTGCGGAAACGATTTCAGGATGCAGATTGACTTTGAGAGTTTTCAGGGAGCAAGGTTTCACCGCATACCAGGCATCGGACAGCAATCCGTTCTTGCTTATCCCACCGAAAAGCCAGACAGTATCGTGGAACATGGCAGCTGATTGCAGCGCTCTCGCGCTGACCGCACCGTTGTCCATTACTCTTGTCCAGTTTATGCAGTTATCGCTGAAATAGAAATCAGGATCAAGCTGGTCCCTGGTCGGGCTTACAAATCCGCCCGCAATCCATAACATTCCATTGTAAAACACGCAACTATGGAATGCTCTGGGACCAAAATCTGTTGTTTGAGCAAGATTCGACCAGGTAGAACCGTCAGGGGTGTACCAGACATCAGAAAAAAGATTCACACCATCATATCCGCCGGTCAAAATCAGCCCTGTCGGTGTAGCAGTCAATGCAAGCCCTGCTCGTGGAGTGAAAGGAGCTGGATCAACAGCCTGAGTCCAGTCCAGTCCGTCAGTAGTAGACCAGACATCGTTCTTGAATGCAGTACCGTCAAACCCTCCGGCCATCCACAGCTTACCGCCATATACCGCTGTCCCGCAAACATATCTGTGACCAAATGAAGCATTCATCGTGACCTGGGTCCACTCAACTCCATCTTCGCTCGACCACACATCTGAAAATATATTGTTCTGATCAGCTCCGCCGAATACATATATCTTGTCGCCTATCACTCCACATCCGAAACCATACCTGGGTGCAAAACCTGCATTTTCCGTAATTCTCTCCCAGTTGATTCCGTCGACAGTCACCCAGACATCGGCATAAGTTTTCTGTGAATCGTAGCCGCCGAGCAGGTACAGCTTATCCTTGAAATAGACTGTAGCCTGATCGTATCTTGCCGGATAACCGCCATCCGATGCCTGGAACCAGTATTTCCAGGTGTAATTAACAAAAAATACTTCGTCGCTGGCTCCTACGACTCTCAGGATGTTTTCCGGTTTGTTCATTTTTTCAACATCCTTGAATGTTACTTCAAAAGAAGTGCCAGACTGCAGTTCAACGGAATCCCCGCTTTGACGCCAGTCAGTTTCACCTGCCAGTTTCCAGGCAGCACCTGCTGCCATAGTTTCTGGTGGAAATTGGATGCCAATTTTTTGATATCTCGGGACGTAAGAAAGCTCAATAGTACCGTCAGTTACAGTTTCTATCACAGCATCAGATGGCCCGCACCAGCCAGGCACAGGTTTGAGCCAAACCGGATAGCTGAGTCCTTCCTGTAAAACGACTTGTTCGCCGCTCTGGTGCCATGATTGTTCTCCTGCCAGCATCCATTGGCCACCTCTTGCCAGCGCTTCCTCAGGCCCTAACACAACGCAGCAGGTGTGCATGAGTTCAGTGTAGAAAGCAGTCTGCTCAAAATCATCCTCGCCGATCAATCCTGAGATCGGCATTGGAGTTGAAAAGCCAGTCGCATCACTAAACAAGATTTCATAAGTTACACCACGCCTGATCTCAACGCTGTCGCCGTTCAAGTTCCATACGTCGCTGCCGTTGATTTTCCAGGTCCCTCCATTGTCAGCGGCTGATTGTGGTTGGATCAGAACACTCAATTTCTGGTTTATCGGGAGGTATTCCACTGATATAGTCAGGTCAGAAGTTCCGACTTCGCCGGTTACTGAAGATGGTGTAGTCCAGCCATATATATCGTTAAATACCACCTGGTAATTATCACACTCCTGGATCTCCACTGAATCACCGCTGTTTTTCTGGATCATGTCTGAAGCTAACGCCCAGGCTGCCCCGCTCCCGGCGGCTTCAGCAGGCAGTATCACCGCAGAAAGTTTATGCATGATCGAAGAATACTCAATGTCCTTCACTGTGTTTTCTGCAGGCATTATCCCTTCAATGGCTTGAGGACTAATCCATCCGCTCAAGCTTGTGAATTCAACCGAGAATTGAGTTCCATGGGTTACGGTCAGGCTGACCTGGCTATCCAGCCAGTCACCGTCTGGCAGCATCCTCCATTTTGCTCCTGCATTCCTCGCATTTTCCGGTTCGATTGCCATGGAAAGTTCATATTCGACAGGATCATATTCCTCGCTGAGCGACACATTACCGTTTACAACATCACCAACCTGCCAGCCATGGTTCGCCCATCCTTGCAAGTCCTTGAATTCGACCTGATAGTGTGAATGATTCTCGATTTCCAGCGAGTCTCCAGATCCCCGCCATCTTTCTTCACCTACCAGTCTCCACCCGGCAGTTTCAGATACGGCAAGATCAGGGCCAATCTGAACAGACAGTCTGTATTTTACCGGTTTGTATTGTGATGAAAGATTGAGATCAGCAGTGCCGATATTACCATTGAATGCATCAGGTTTGACCCAGCCTTCGACAGTTGAAAACTCGATTGTATAATTAGTGTCATGCGGTAGATTCACTGCATCAGAACTTGCATGCCAGCCGGATTCCCCTGCCATTCTCCATAAAGCCCCTGCTTCACATGCCCAGAAAGGCTCAATCGTTATACAAACAGGATAATTCCTCAACTTATACTCTTGGTTTATCTGAATATCTTCGTATCCGACCGTTTCCCCAGTTGAGGATGGAGCGAACCAGCCAGGAATTTCCCGATACTCTATGCCAAAAGCAGTTCCACGTTCGATTTCCACTGTTCCGGCTTGCCTCCAATTGGACTCACCGGAATATCTCCAGCCTGCGCCTTCGCTGACTGCAGCATTGGGCGATAATGAAACTGATAGATGGTATTTCTGCACCTGGTAGGTGAATGTTTCACTCGTATCCTGCTCAAGGTCGATTACTTTGTCTTGCGGGGTGACCCAGCCGTTCAGATCAGTGGTTTCTATGGTACATCTGCTGCCTTCAGGCAAAGTGACGGATGAACCAGATGCCCGGCCTTCGCTTTCCCCTGCAAATTTCCAGACTGCCCCGTCATTCAAAGCAGCAGTTGGTTCGATAAAAACGGTCAGATCCCTCATGCTCTGAATGTATGAACGAGAGAAACTTGCTTCCGCTGTTCCGATATTACCACTGACAGGTTCAGGCGTCGCCCAATGCGGAAGAATCCTGAACGTAATTTCATAGCTTGAATTTTCAGGAACCCTGGCAGATGTGCCAGACTGCCGCCAGACTGAATCCGATGCAAGTTTCCAGCCTGCCCCTGCATCCAATGCCGCCTGAGGAGTGATTTCCACTGTCAGGCATTGATAGCCGATGGTGTCAGCAGAATACAATGCGTCCGCAACCGGCCCGGCCGGTCCTGCGCCTGAACATAGCCACAGCCTGGCCGATTTTTCAAACAGGCAGGGCAATGCCCTGGCAGCAAAGCCTTCGTTGTCATGATGAACAGTCCAATCCACACCATTGGTGGTGGAATAGAAGTCGCTTTCCAGGCCTGTATTATTATTAGCAAGGAATCCGCCGACCATCCACAGACTACCTCCGTATCCAATGGCTTGATGATAATAACGGGCAGGGATTGCAGACGCAGAGATCATTGTCCAATTGATGCCGTCATCAGTTGACCAGACATCAGATAATGGTTGAGTGCCGTCATGACCACCGATCAGCCAGAGCTTGCCGTCATAAACCGTAGCAGCAGCACCATAGCGGGCTGAGAAACCAGGAGCGTCGCCGGCCAGGCTCCAGTCAGTACCGTTTTCAGAATACCAGACGTCTGATTTCAACCCTGTTATGCCTTGTCCGCTGATAACCCAGAGTTTGCCTGAAAAAACAGCAGCTGCCTGACCGTATCTTGGGCCGAAAGCAGCGCTCGAGGCTGCGCATTGCCAGTCAGTTCCATCGCTCGAATGCCAGATGTCTCCGTAAATGCTTGAACCGCTGGTACCGCAAAGCAGCCAGACTTCGCCGCTTTTTTCCAGCATGGAATGCAGGAAACGATTGCCGAAAGCAGCTTCAGCAGTGAGAATTTCCCAGGTAGCACCGGTCTGTGAGCGCCAGACATCTTTGTTAGTTGAAATACCGTTGTTTCCTCCAGTCAGCAGAATTTCAGATGACAACACAACCGCTGCAGCACCATACCGTGGTTGGAACTCAGCCATAGCTGAAGCTACATCCCAGAAATTTTCCGTGTAGATTGGCTCGATTATAACAGAGGAAGTGATCATACCTGACATAGATACTGGTTTGATCAAATCCAAAAGATCGCTGAACTCTACTGAATAGGTATCTCCAATTTGAATTGCTACAGAAGTGCCGGAATTTCTCCACTCGTTTTCTTCTGCCAGTTTCCAGCCAGCTCCCAGTTGTAGTGCCTTTAACGGTGCCAGAGTCACGGTCAAGCTGCAGGTTTGTTCAGGATAGTTTACTGATATAGTATTATCATAATCAGGCATCAGGCTTGATAAATCGGATGGAGTCAAGTATCTGGAGGCAGCGCTGAATTCCAGATTGTATGGTTTGCCTGCCTGTACTTCAATGCTGAAGCCGGAAGATTTCCAATCCTGTGTGCCTGAACTCCGCCAGGCGGCTCCGTTTTGGATTGCCTCTTCAGGTCCGATGTTTACAGTGAGGTTACGATAAAAAGGCGTGCAGGTCACGCTGACAGTAGAACCTGATTCTTCAACAACAAGGGAAACTGGTTCAGGTGTGTTCCATCCTGAAATCTGTCCGTTGCATTCCACTGTGCATGGGCTGCCTTTATCCAGCATTGTAAAACTGCCACTGTTTTGCCAGTCAGTCTCTCCTGATAACTTCCATTTCATGCCGTCTGTGACAGCCTGCTCAGGCGAAATCAGCACTGTCAAAGGTCGCAGGGAACTTTCATAGGTGGCGTCAATCGTCAGATTGGCGGATGGCATGACCAGAGATTGCTGTGTAGGAGCAGTCCAGGAAGGGGTGACTTTGCACTCAAGTGTGAAGAGCTTACTCGCCGGTACTTCAAGTGTGCCGCCGTCAGTTATCCATTCTCCTCCGTCAACACGCCAGGATGCTCCTGCAGTGATTGCATTTGCGGGATGCAACCCCACTGTCAGCACTTCCTTAGTTGCTTCAAAGTACCAGAGGTCATTTTTTGTGCCTGTATAGTCGCTGCCACCCAGCAGCCAGATTTTATCCTGAAAAGAAACAAGAGCATGCCCATAGCGCAGACCGAAACCGGCCTTGTCAGTATCTTCAACCCAGGTTGAACAGTCTGCAGAATGCCAGGCATCGTCTGATATCATAGACCCGCTTGATTCATATTTCAGTCCGCCAGCCAGCCAGATCAGGTTGTTGTATGCAACCGCTGCAGCGCCGTATCTGTCGCCAAATCCTTCGGATATCGAAGTCTGAGACCAGTGTTCTCCATCAGGGCTGGACCAGCAGCCGGTCTGTCCGCTGCTGATCAGATAAAAACCACCGCGATATGAGATGATCGATGTACTGGACGCAAAAGAAACACCGGTTTCAGCGGTCACCAGCGTCCAATCGCCGCCGTTATCGGATCTCCAGACATCCGATAATTCCAGCGAATCCCGCCTGCCGCCAAAACACCATAAAGCCCCATCATGTTCTACGAGATGTGTATTTCTTCTTGTACCGAAAGCTGCCTGACCTGTGACGAGCGTCCAATCAGCACCGTCAGTGCTTGTCCAGATGTCTCCCAATTCCACGCTGCCGTTCCAGCCACCGACCAACCATAGGATTCCGTTATGTTCTGCACAGGCGTGCAGGGAACGGCCACCGAAAGCCGCAGATTCTGTATCGCAAGTCCAGGCAATGCCGTCTGTTGAGCTCCAGATATCCGAGAGTTCCTGTGTACCCTGCCTGCCAGAAATCACCAGGATCTCGGCTGAGTAAGGTAAAGCCACGAAATCGCTTCTCTGAGGAAATTCAACTGTATCAGCTGCCAGGGTCCAGGAACCATGTTCAGGCTGGTACTCTGCAGTCAGGGTTTCTGACCAGGAACTTTTCCTTCCTGTAATCCCGGTCGGCTTGTCATAGCCCTGATAATCCGAAAATTCGAGTTCATAAGTGCCACCGGTTGGCACGATTACGGTTGATCCGCTATATAGCCAGGTCTGGCCACCAGATAATCTCCATGATGTATATGCTCTGATCCGCTCAGGCACGATCCGAACGCACAGGGTCGAACCGATCAGGCTATAATTACCGTATTCCACGGCATTTTCCGACCAGAACATGTTTGTGATCGGTTTTGGGGAAGTCCAGCCTTCCACTGGCTTGAAATCAATGATGTAATCCGTGCCGATCCTCATTTCGACCGTGCTCTCCGACTGCCGCCAGGCCACTTCTCCGGAAAGTCTCCAGGCTGCTTCGGCTGAATTTACAATGTCCGGTGCTGTATTGACTGATAAAATGCCATACGCAGGAGTATACTCCGGTCTGATCGACAGGTCCGACGACTCGATCGTACCGAAAACAGATGCTGGTGCGTGATAGCCGAAAACAGGCCTGAACAATATTTCATAGGTGCCGCCTGCCGGCAATCTGACTCCAGTTCCGCTGAAATGCCAGTCTTCTTCCTGGGCCAGACGCCAGCCTGCTCCTGACAAGACTGCATCTTCAGGGGTGGCTTCAATCATAACCTGATATCCGTATGATCCGGTATGGGTGTACTCTGCTGTGACAGTCTGATCCTGGGCTTCCATTGTACCGATGACAGGATCAGGCGTTGCAAAATCACCGGATGCAGGGCAGAACTTTATTTCATAGGTTTCACCTTCGACTAGATCAAAGGTCTCGCTTGTTCCATGCCAGAATCCATCGGCAAATCGCCATTTTGCACCTGCTGCGACTGCATCCTGGGGCAATAGAGCCACCTGTAGTTTATGATAACCGGTGTAATATGCGGACAAAGTTCTGTCCTTATCCATCAGGCAGGGAATTGTCGAAGGAGTAGTTCTACCCGTGATCTCCAAGAATTCTATCCAATTTAGAGAATTCATCCGCAATTCGCAAGTCGCTCCGCTTTGCTGCCAGTCCTGATCCCCCTTGATTCGCCAGCGTCCCTGACTGGTTGCATAATCATCAGGACCGAGTATGACTTCCAGCTTTCTCTTCACTATGCTGTATGAGCGGTCAATCACTTTATTTTCAGTCATCAATAGTTTCTCTGAGAGCGGAGTTGGATTGATCCAGCCATTACTACTGGATAACACGTAATATTCCACATACACATTCAAACCGTCTTTCAGATCAACCGTATCGCCGCTGGACATCCAGCCGGTATATCCGCTCACTCTCCATTTAGCTCCATAAAGTATCGCATCGTCCGGGTGCAATTTTACCGTCAGGGTACGTTTGGGTTTGTAAGCGATGTTGATGTTGATTTCATTCGTGCCGAATGGAATGAAGGAATACGGAGAAGGTGTTTCCCAGCCGGACATGTCTTGAAAATACAAAGTGACATACTGAGTCGCTGGAGACGAGTCTCCTGGTAAGGGGTAGGAGCCTGAGTCTCTCCATGTGTAAGGTGGATCGGAACTGAAACGAAATTTGGCTGTTGACGGATTGATATTGATCAATAGCAGGCGTTGCTGCTTTGCAGATACAACAACTGAGCTGTGTATGCCGTCTGTATAAAAACTGAGTGGTCCGCTGACATCATATCCTGGATCAACTTTGTATTCCAGATCGAAATTGCAGCCGTAAGGGATGGGATATGAACCCGGATTACGCCAGCATCCTTCATGGTAAAGTCTCCATTTTCCATGCGCTGCGGAAAAATTATCACCGCCTCCTACCGAAAAGCTAGGACTACCTGGTCCAAGAGTGTAAAGATCAGTTGTGCGCATACTCCAATTGGTTTTGAGTGCAAGAACTTTACCTGCAGATTCAAAAATACTCACGCTATCGTAGGGGAAAGGGGTCTGCACTAATTCGACATTACCTGAAGCCACCCTGGTAGGAGGTGATTCTGCATCCCCAGGTATACCATGATAGAAGAATCTGTTTCCAACTAAATTAAATTCACCATTAAATATCAGAGCTGTATTTAACCCTGAAGCACCTAAAAGAGCATTAGGATCTGTTAAGCAATCATTGGTGACTTTTCCCCAGAAAGGCTCGATATACCAATCAACTGATCCGATGTTAAAACAAGCGTAGTTCTCACCAATGGAAAATGAGTCAATCGAAGATGCCCAGGGTAGATAAAAATCCTCCAACCCAATAGTCTCGCAATCTGTAGTGAAGGGAATGCTATAGACCATTCCCGAACCTTCCCTATGGGCTTTTATCTTATCAGGGATCCACAGATAAGCTTTATTTTCCCTGCGGCCGCATTCATGACCGAGCCAGCCTGTCAACAGGCCTGTGGACTTAGTGTAAATCTCAGGTAAAGGATCATTGTGAGGGCTTAGTCCATTTTCAGTAATTTCAAAGTTACCGCTGTCAGCCACTAAATATTTCCCGGCAACTGTAACAAATCCATTAAATGTTTGTGTATGCTGCCAACACAAATCCGGCGTGTACGGGGCATAGGCATAAGTGGGATATGCCTGCATCACACCAGACACTCCTTGGGGTTTCATGAGTTTTTCTACATCATTAAACGTAACCGAATATTCTTCACCGGCATTGAGGGAGACTAATTGGTCAAAATCGATCCAGCCCGAATTGTAATTTGCAGTAGTGACGCACCATTTACCACCGTGTTTGACGATCCAGTCGGAAAAATAAGGTGGGAGTATCAATGCGCTCAGAGTATTCCTGAAGGGTGTATAGGATACAGTAATTTCCCGTGATATCTTCATGTCCAGATTCATGGTCTGAGGCGCATTCCAATATTCCACAGGTTTGAAATAGACACTGATCGTCCTGGGCGGGGAAACTGTAACACTGTCTCCGCTTGAATGCCAGCCATCCGTGGTGTCTGCCGAGGATTTCCAGCCTGTCATCATGGAGATTTGATCAGGAAGAATGGTCACTTTCAAGGTAGTAGGTGGCAGATCTACCGGAGGCTTGTAATCAGGGTCTTTCCAGTATAAGGCTGTGAGGGTCTGATTAGCCGTGAGATTTACTATTTGATCTGATGGCCTGATCCACCCAGTCACATCAGAAAAACTGATGTAATAGGATTCATTTGCCTGGAGAGATACGCTATCTCCGTGTTTGTAGGAACCTTTGAGATAGACTGACCATCTGGCATTGTCGCGTACCTCAGGAGTATCTGGATTGATGTTGAATGTGAGTTTTTTGTATGCTGGTTTGTAAATAAAGGTGAAATCTGTGTCTGAAGTAAGCTCCACAACCTTATTCCCGCCAGGTGGGTTGTCAAAATCCCAGCCTGAGGAACTGAGATTTTTGGCCTGCAGTTCATACTTGCCTGGAACAAGTTCGGCTACTCCAGCAGATAGATCAGAACTCCATGTCCCAGGAGGGGTGTTCGGATCATCAGGGATATTCCGGTATTTCCATCTCCCGTCAGGGGCTGTGCCGTCCTGAAGTTCGTCTGGTTTGAAGCCGACGGAAAGTTTACGCAGATCAGGCACAAGATACATACTTTCTTCTGCCCGATTTCCTGCATTGTCATAAATCCAGGCAGTAATCAGCATTTTTTCAGTGGAATAAAATGTGCGGGTATATTCAAAAGGCTCAGAAAAAACAACTTTGTTCTGAATCACTCTGTTTTCCGAGATTTCCTTTATTGAAAAACTGACACTATGTACACCTGAGTTGAGATCTGTGGCTTCCACTTTGAAGGTTATTGGTTCTCCAGGTGTATATACTCCTGTGTATTCATCATTGTTTTTCTCGCTTGCCGCGAGGTCCTGCGGAGGGGAAATAATAAAGCGAGAATTTTCATCAGCCAGGATCGGGGCAATTGACTTGGATTCTACCAACCCACTTTCACCCCAATGCTCGACAGGATGCAGCTTACCCCATATAGAGCCTGGATTAGCATCAAGTAATTCCCCTGCTTTGAGATATGCCATCTGAACAAGCCAAGGGCAGGGAAAACATTCAGGCATTTACCGGCAGTGTCATATTCCTCGACATAGCGAAGAGCCCAACGGGTATAAGGGTATGGGTTACCTAATTTGTCTATGCGCTCTTCAGTCACTTCCACCAAATCATACCTGTAACTTCCATCACCAAATGGAAGCTCCCAGTCATCTGTGCCATCATCCTGATACCTTCCGATCGGATTTCCATTTTCGTCATTTTCAAAGGCATTATAAAAATGCACAGGCGGTGCAAGATACCAGTATGAAAAATCCCGCAAGACCGAGTAATATGTAGGTTTATTGATAGCTTTTGTTCTCACATAAGTGCTGATTACTTTTCTTACATCGAATGTTAATCCTTCACGCCCTTTTGCGCCTCTAAAATCACAGGATTGAAAACCGCCCAGTAACGGAGGAGTATTTTTAAATGATTTCAGTGTGGAAAAGCCAACAGCTCTGAAGCCCCTTCCATCCATTGATTCCGCGATTGTCCCTTCCTCGCGCTCATTGCATTCTCTTGCTTCTTTATAATATCCAGTGAAAATGCCGTTGTGCCCGATACCTTGGCTTGAAACTGGATAAACGCTGGTAAAATAATCAATCGGGCCAAAAGAGCCGGCAGCCCCATCCCTGAAGATAACATCACCGATTTCACCGGGATCAACTGGCTGTGCTGCAAAGCAGCAGCAAGTCAAAAGAAGAAAACAAAGAGCTGCCATCTTTTTCATTTCCATTCCCATCTCCATCTCCCTTCCTTTTTTTCAAGAAGCCGAATGCCGTTGTTAACTCGTTTACTAACTCCACTCCAATCCTTTGGATGATCTTCAAGCCATTTTCTCAAGACAGGCAAAGCTCTCTGGTCGTTATAGCCAACAAAGTAATACTCAACAATACAGCCAATTCCATCGACATCCTGATTTGGAAACTCACTTAAAATTCTCTGGAACGCTACTTCATTCGTACCATGCCTCTTTAAAGAAAGTGCACATGCATTTCTGGTGATGGGGTCTTCTTTACGATCAAACAACCTGTCAAGCAGCAGGTTTGCCACCTTTTCGTTTTTATGATCATCCGCGATAAGCGCAGCAGCTTGTCTGGTGGCTACTCCAGGCCAGATCTTACGCTCCACGTCGCTCAGAATCATTACAATCACTTCCTCAGCCTTCTGCCTGTCAAGGCAATCCAGGGATTTAATCGCTACATTGCGGGCATCATCTGCTGTTTTCGGATCATTGATCATATTCATCAAAAGCTGAGCCGACTCTGCCGTATCTTTTGTGCTTCCTGATATAGCATATGCAGCAGCCATCCTTGTGTCTTGAGTCTCATTGCTGTCTGCCAAAACTTCGTGCAGAACACGGTTAGTTTTTTCACTGGGATCGCCACGCAGAAAAGTCATGGCCTGACTTCGTTCAGGGTCTGTTTTGTCATACGCAATTTTTCTCAATACTTTTGCTTTTGTTTCCCGGTTAAAGTTACCCATGCCGAATGCTGTTATCGCGTTACTTCGGAGTCTGTCAGCAACACCCTTTTCAGTTTGTTTTGCTACGATTTCGGTCGCTGCTTTATCGATTTTCCCCTGACCAAGCATTTCCATGCACAACATGCGCATATACTCACTGTTGGTTTCATCCGAGACTATATCAGAAAGCGGACCTTTGATCTTATCTACTGACCCCAAAATAGAAGCCAGCAAAGCATTCAGTGCTTTTCCGTCTCTTCCGTCATCTGCCTGAAGCAGTTTGTTGAGCAAGTAAAGAAGATTGTCCGGGATTATTCCCTTGTATTTCGCCAGATATGGCCTAGTCCAATCAATGTTGTCCAGATTCACAGGCTTTTTCCCATTTATGATATCAGCAACCTCACCTGTGATGGCTGCAAGGTTTGCCTCTTGCGTCTGATCAAATTGTGTCGGCGGTGTTGGCGGTTGATTAACAGGTTGCGCAGGGGTTTGTACGACCGTAGGGGCGGGGTTTCCCCGCCCTCCCTGTTTCAACGCAAATGTTTGCCTGATCAGAAAATACAGGCCCAGAGACACGAGAATTGCGATCAGGATGATTTTCAGGCGATTGTTCATTTATCCTCCGGATAATTTATATTCACATTGGACGATTCGTGAATCGCCCTTACGGGGATCGGGCGCGAATATCGTAATGGATTTTCGTCATCCGTATCCCATTGCGCCGTGTTATCGCCGATATATTTCCGGATACGGTTCAATTCGTTTTCATCGCGGATGACGTGTTCGTAATAATTTCTCTGCCATAATTTACGTTCGAATGGGGTCCATTTTTCGGATTTTACACCCCTGATATATTCGTTCGTTGTCATCCTTTTAAACCAAGAAATGTAACGACCCAACCCCCGTAGGGGCGAAACCATGTTTTCGCCCTTAACAGAAACCCCGTTTTCGCCCATGGGAATCATGCCGTTGGGATCAGGGTGATTATTCGATAATACGGGGCGATTACATGGAATCGCCCCTACGATTGGTGATCCGTTGATGATAATAATTCCATGGAAATGATTGGGCATTACGATAAATTCATCACATGTCATTTCATTGAATTTTTCCGGTAATTTCCGACACCATTTTTTCACCATCCGGCCCGCGTCGTTTAAATTCACGTTAACGTTTTCAATACAGCCAAAAATATCCGATCTGTCGTTCACACAGATCGTCACAAAATACGCACCATTGGAGGAATAATCGTAATTTTTCAAACGCAGAGATCGCCTGTGGCTCACTGCTAAACGCCCTCCTTCTTAAACCTACGCCGTCGTTTCCGGCGTTTCTGCATACATACGGGCTGAATTTCAGCCTCTATCTCTCCTGCATTGCACTATCTATAGAATTCTGAATCAGCAGGCCCTGGTTAGTTTGATCAATTTGATTAGTAGACAACGGTTTTAAGGCCAACACAATATTTCAGATTTCTATTGTATTTCCTGGAAAAGAATATTTCAAGGGGAAAAAAAGGTGGAGTGATTATCATTATCAGATGACTGTTCAGCTTGTCGCAGCTTTGAAAGCCACTCTGACTCGGGTTTTATGCTGAAAAGAATAATTTATATCTGTTTCACATGAATCTGCCACAGTGTGGATTTAAATTATTACCAAGCAAGTCCTTGTCATCTATTGCAACTCCTCCGCAGAAATTTTCTTTAAATTTATTGAATCTTGCAACTTGTTTGAAATAAACCGGAAATTTGTATAATATTAATAATCAAATTCCAGAAAGGTCGGCCAGTTATGATCAGGATATTCTGTCTCGTAATAATTTGCTTTCTGAATGCTGCCTACGCCACAGAGGAAGTCGGCAACCAGAAAGAAGCGGAAAAGCTTTTCGAAGGCCTGACTATCGGCGCGGCTCCTGTTGTGCCGGACCGCTCCAGGGACTGGGTGGGCGAGGCGATCCAGGCAGGCAGGGATATGATCAGGAACAAGGACTTTGAGGGAGCGCTCGAATCAGCCAATAAAGTGCTGGCCGAACAGCCGACCTACCCTGCTGCTGAAAAACTGAGGGACGAAGCCAAACGCGGTATTTTCTGGCGCAAATACGGGCAGTATTTCGTGCTGGGAATTTTTTTGATTATCTTTGTCCCGATCTTCCTGAAGGTTCTGGAACAGGTCATCGCAATTTTTTTAAAGAAAAAAAAGTAGAGCTTCTGTTTTTATTTCCCGTAACTTGAAATTATCCTCAGAATCTCTGCCACAGACCAGGCCTGGGAAAAACAGCCCCTGGATTCATGCGGCCATTCGCCTTCCGCGATTTCAGGCACAGTGCCGCACCAGGTCCCGCTGATCATCTCGCGCACAGGTTCAAGCATAGAGCTTATTTTTCCCTGCGTATCCCCGAATTTCTTCAGAGAATCATAAAAAGGTCCGAGCAGCCAGGGCCAGACTGTCCCCTGATGGTATGCTCCATCCCTGGACCAGCGTTCTCCTCTGTATTTTCCTATGTAACGCGGGTCTGCCTGAGGCAGAGTGCTGAGCCCGAACGGAGTATACAGGTTCTCAATTACGCTGTTCAAAATCAGGCGTCCTTTGTCTGCTGGCAGCAGCGGATATGGAAGGGACAGGGCCAGGAGCTGATTCGGCCTGATCGAATCATCCCTGAAATTGTCGCCTGTCACGTCGTACAGACAGTTAAGCGCCGGATTCCAGAAATCAGCCTGGAACGAGCTTAAGGTCTTAACTGAGAGCGACTGATATTCAAATCTCCTGTTCAGAATTTCAGCGAAGAATTCCATGATTTTCAGGGCATTGTACCAGAGAGCATTGATTTCCACAGGTTTTCCGCAGCGCGGAGTGACAGTCCAGCCTTCGACTTTTACATCCATCCAGGTCAGCTGAGTTCCCGGGTTGCCTGCTGCCAGCAGTCCATTGTCGTCCACCTTGATCCAGTAATCAGTGCCTTTGACATGCGCTCTGATGATCCCAGTAAGCAGGTCAAAATATTCTGCAGCCAGGCTCTGGTCGAGCGTGTACTGGAAATAGCGGTAGAGCGCGTGGAACAGCCAGAGAGTGGCGTCTGCCGTATTGTAGCCTCCGGGATTTCCCGAATTGTCGTCAAACACGTTCGGGATCAGCCCGTTTTTCAAATTCCCGATGAAAGTCAGCAACACTCCTTCTGCTTCTGAAAATCTCCCTGTCACGAGCAGCAGTCCTTCAAAGGCGATCATCGTGTCGCGTCCCCAGTCTGTGAACCAGGGGTAGCCTGCGAGAACAGTATAGGACTTGGTGCTGCGCCTTTTCACTATGAAAGTATCGGCAGCGAGTTTCAGGCTGCCTGTAATCCTGTCACTCCCTTCTGGAACAAGTTTTTGCAGACGCAAGTCTTCGGCATGCAGGCTGGCTGAAGGATCAATATCAGCGATCGGCTCTTCTGCGCCCAAAATCAGATAAAATTCCTGGCCTTTGGATAACTCGGTATTGATCCTGAGGCAGGTGACGAGCTCTTCGTATGCGAACAGCCCCCGCTCGTCCTCCAGGTCGTAGAAAACATTGGAGATCCTTGTTTCATATGGTTCGATCAGCCCGGGTCCGCAAAACCGGAGCTGGATCTTATGTGACAGATTGGTAATGAATGTCGCGGCACAGTCTGATCCTGACAACAAATCGAGTTTCACAGATCCTGGCAGTGAATTCTGATGAATCTCCCGGTCAGTGAAACTGGGGATCAGGCGAAGCTTGATCGGATCCCCGCTGAGCTGGCGGTATGAAACAACAGTTGCATTACGGTCTCTTGGCATGAAAATCCGCTTTTCCAGCAGCGCGTTTCCAGCTTTGAAAGTGAAGACAGGGTAGCCCTGAAAATCGAATGAGATCAGGTTTTTGAAACCGGATTCAGAAAGACCATTCACATTTTTCAGAGAGCTGAGCAGAAATTCGCCGCTTTTCGTGGAAACTGTTTCAGAGATCCCTGTCACGAACATTCTGCGCTCAACAGGCGGATTAAGGGCTGCGCAGAGAAGCCCGTGATAACGCCTTCGATTGAGCATTGATGCAGTTGAAGAACAGAATCCGCCGATTCCGTTTGAAACCAGGAATTCGCGTTTTAAATAGTCTGAAAGGACAGTCATGGTAATTCTGAATCCGGCTTATTTCTGAACGGTTCCGGGCTGTGAAAAATTGTCTGCAAAAGCCAGTACATCATCATCTTTCACCATTCCGGTTTTAACGATCAGCCTGCGGTTTTTCAGCTCTTCCCCGCTTTTGCCCTTTTCCACAGTATCCCAGGAACCGCGGGTGTATTTATATTCATATTCGCCAGTAGGTAATTCAATCGCAGCAGTAAAATTGTCAGAACAGCACTCGAGCCTGATTCCATCTGCGCTCCAGCTGCCAAGCGCGGGATGGCTGCCGGTCAGATAGAGCTTATCTGTTCCAGCCGGAACCAGTACCCTGAAAACGACCTTAAACAACATTTTCCCTCCGGAATAATAATTTAAAATATGAACCTGATATTGTCAACCATTTTTTTAACTCTGTAAAAACCACCTTTTTTCTGATAGAATTCTGTTAAATGAATTCAGAGGGGGAATCTGATGAAAGCCTTGATTTTGATACTTGCCATCATACTGTCCGGCTGCGGTGAGCAACCGAAGATTAAGCCCGCCAAACAGATTGCAGCTGCAGCTAAAACCCTGGAAACCAGTCAGAAACCCGTCTCTGCAATTCCGCGGATTTCCCAGGTTACAGCCGAAGCTCACATGATCAGTTCGATTACCTTCGGCCTGATTTCACCTGAAGACCGGATCAGCGTGCGCTTTTCCAGTGTGGAAGTGGAGGCAGGCCAGATCGGCGTCCCGCTGAAAAAAGAAGTGTTCAGTTTCACTCCCCCTCTCGCCGGTTCCACCAGATGGGATGACGGGCAGACCCTGATCTTCGTGCCGCAGGATCCTTTGAAGATGAGGCAGAAGTATCTGGGAAAACTTGATAAGTCCAAACTTTTCCCTGACAGTACCGGAATGGTTTTAAAGGAAATTCCCTTTGAGTTTGAAACTACAGGCCGTGAGATTTCAGATCTTGCCGCAGGATTCGAACTTGTAGATACAGCCGATCCGGCAAGCCTGGTATACAAAGGCAGGATCAAACTGTCACAGAAGACATCGCTGGAAGTGCTGGTCAGCGGAATCAAGCTGAATTGCAAGGGCACACCGCTCGAACTTAAAATCGCAGATCTGGGCGAAGAGCGCGAATTCGGCTTTCAATCCGGACCATACCAGCGCACTGACGAAGATCAGGAATATTCACTCCATGTAGATGCAGCGGCATTGGGCCTGGCCAAAAACCGCGACGAAATTTTCCACCTGCCCCCGCTTAAATACTTTGCTGTGGAAAATCTGCGCGAAAAAATGCAGGGCAAGAAACTCTTCGCTGAAATTGCATTTTCCGATTTGCTCGACGAGCGCAAGGATTACCAGGGTTTCGTGCAATTGCAGGAACTGGGCAGCTTTAAACTCAAAGCTGTGGGCAAATTTCTGGTTCTGAACGGCGACTTTCAGTCCGGGAAAACCTATCAGATCCGGGTTCTCAAAGGCCTGAAAAGCCGCTGGGGAACTGAGCTTACTTCTGACTGGACCGGTGAAGTGACATTCAGGGATATGCAGCCTGCCGTGGAATTCTGCCGCTCAGGATATCTCCTGCCTACTTCAGCGAATAAAAAAATTGATTTCCGCACTGCCAATGTCAGAAAAGTCCATCTGCTGGTGAAAAAGGTTTTTGAAAACAACCTTTCCTATTTCATCCAGGACAACCGCATGCAGAGTGCAGGCTCCAGAAAGGATTTCTTCTACAATGTGGAACGTCTGGGAGTAGTCGTGTCTGAGAAAACACTGGAGATCGGCGAAGAAACAAATAAATGGCTGCAGTCTGAACTGGACCTGTCCGACCTTTTCAAAGACAGCAAAAAAGGCCTCTATGTGATCGAACTTTCCATGAATCGTGAAGATATAATCTGCGGAATACCTGATGAAGAATCCTGGAGTGAATTTTACTACAGACATTGTCTTGTGACCAAACCAATCATACTTACAGACATCGGACTGACAGTACAGAAAGAATACAAACGGACCATCGTGTATGCCAACAACCTTCTCACAACAGAACCCCTGGCCGGAACAGATATCAAGCTGTTATCCTATCAGAATCAAACTCTGGCCCGCGGAAAAACTGATCTCAACGGCAGATGCGAGTTTCCACGCACTGACGCATTTCTGGTGGAAGCCGAACGTGACGGACAGCAGTCCCTGCTTAAATTCAATGAAAGCGAACTGGATACCACCCTGTTCGAGACTGCAGGCGAGGAAGAACCTGCTTCAGGAACCAGAGCCTTCACTTTCACAGACCGCGGCGTTTACAGACCTGGAGAAACAGTCAACCTGACCATAGTGCTGCGTAATCAGGACAACACTTTCCCGGACAATCATCCTGTGACTATCAAACTTTACGATCCGCTGAACCGCAAGGTCAATCAAATCACCTCCCGCGAAGGAGCCGACGGCATATACTGTTTCACTTTCGCGACAGACGAGAGCGATCCGACAGGGAACTGGAATCTCGAGATCAATGCAGGTGACGCATCCTTCAGCCACACCCTCAAGATCGAAACTATAGTGCCTTACAGGCTGAAACTGAAACTGGCATCAGATAAGGAAATCCTGGGTCCTGAAGACAGGGAAATCAAGGCCACCCTGCATGCGGAATATCTGTTCGGAAATCCGGGAGCAGACCTTGCCTCATCGATAAACATGAAGATAGTACCCCGCACAGTCAGCTTTGAGAAGTACAGATCCTTCTCCTTCAGAAATGAGGGCCTGGATTTCCAGGAAACAGCCAGTCCCCAGTTCGATGCCAGACTTAATTCTTCAGGAGACACAGCTGCTTCCTGGAAATATCCGTCCCTGGAAAATGTCCCCTCTGCCCTCAATGCAGTGGTCGATGCGAAAGTCCTGGAAAAAGGCGGACGGCCCGTGCCTGACACCCTGGTGATCCCGATCGAGTATTTTGACCGGTATGTGGGCATCCGCGGCCCTGAGGACAGCTATCTGATGACCGGCTCTCCAGCCAAATTCCAGGTGATGCTGGTCTCAGGCAAAGGCGAGCCGGTATCCGGCATCCAGCTCACCTACAGGGTTTACCTTAATCATCAATACTGGTGGTGGGATTATGAAAACGAGAACGATTTCAAGAAACATTTCAAGACCGCCTATTCTACTGAACTGATTGAATCCGGAACACTCAGCTCTGGAACAGAACCGGCTGCTTTCGAATACACTCCTGAAGAATACGGAGAGCTGCTGGTAGAAGTACAGGATGGAGACAAAGGGCATACTGCCGGCTACTTCTTCCGGGCGTATGCCTGGGGATCAGAGCAGGCAGGCAAGGACGCCAGTACGATCAACCTGGTAGCTGACAAGACATCCTATTCTGCCGGTGAGACGGCCAGGATCGCACTCAAGACCCCCGGACAGGGCCGGGCTCTGGTCAGCGTGGAAAAAGGCGGGCAGGTGCTTTCATCCAGCTGGTATGAATTGAAAGGCAATGATCCGCCTTTTGAAGTACCGATCACTGAGGCGATGGCTCCTACTTCCTATGTGTTCGTGAATCTGATCCAGCCCCATGCACAGACGAAGAACAACAGACCTCTCCGCATGTATGGCGTGATCCCGCTGGCAGTAGAGGAACGGAATACCAGGCTGCTTTTAAATCTCAAAGCTCCTGAAGTTCTTGGACCAGGGCAGTCTTTTGATCTGGATGTCCAGACGCCTGACGAGGAATCACAGGTTGTGCTGGCTGTAGTGGATGAAGGATTGCTCAGCCTGACTCGCTTTCAGACACCGGATCCGTGGAGTTATTTCAACCAGAAGCAGAGGCTCTCAGTTGCCACCTTCGATACTTTTTCCGATGTGATCGGCTTTGAGATGGGTGAAATTTTCAAACATTTTACTGTCGGCGGCGATGGAATCCTCGCTGAAATGTCCAGGCAGGCTTTTTCCAAAGCCAAACGATTCAAGCCTGTGGCACTCTTCAAGGGACCTGTGAAAACCGGCACCGATGGACTGGCCAGATTCCATTTCACGATGCCGAATTATGTCGGTGCAGTGCGGGTAATGGCTCTGGCTTTCCACAAAAACCATTATGCAAGCACAGAAAAATCGATTCCTGTCAAATCTCCGCTGATGATATTACCAACTCTGCCGAGACAGCTCGGTCCGGACGATCAGGTCAGGATCCCGGTCACGGTTTTCGCGATGGAAGACGGGCTGGGCAGCGTGGAAGTGCGAATTTCGGCCGACGGCCCGGTTAAAACCGCATCCTCTGAAATCCGATCCCTGAATTTTGAGAAAAAAGGGGACCAGGACCTGTATTTCGTTCTTAAAGCGGATCAGGCAGTCGGAGTATCACTGATTCAGGTCAGCGCTAAATCAGGCTCGTTCAGCGCGACTGAAACAGCAGAAATCGCAGTCAGGCCGGTCAATCCTTACATCTATTCCACGGAAATCAAGATTGTAAGTCAGAACGAGACGGCGAGCATGGTGATTCCGGACCGCGGCCTCAAAGGTACGAACAAGGCGACTTTCATGGTTTCCAGAAACCAGAAGCTCAAGCTCGGGAATCGTTTGCACTGGCTCCTGGAATATCCATACGGCTGCGTGGAACAAACCGTATCCAGCGTTTTCCCCCAGCTCTACCTTGGAGACCTGCTCAAAAACGGTGACCGTCTTTCAGACCGGGTTGACAGGAACATCAACGGGGCAATCCGCAGGCTTGCCAAATTCCAGCTTCCAAGCGGCGGATTTACTTACTGGCCCGGAATGACAGAAACCTGCGACTGGGGAACCAACTATGCCGGACATTTCCTGCTGGAAGCGGACAGGCACGGCTATCATGTTTCACAGGACATGCTCGACAACTGGAAGAATTTTGAAAAGAGCCGTTCCCTTGTCAGTGAAGGCGACACACTTACAAGATGTTACAGGGTCTATCTGCTGGCTCTGGCAGGTGAGGCTCAGATGGGTGCCATGAATCTGATCAAGGAAACCATGACACCTAAGCTGGACGACACCAGCAAATGGTTGCTGGCAGCTGCATATAAGCTCGCTGGAGTGGAAAACACAGCGCAGGAAATCCTGAAGGGCGCCGGCCTCAACGTTGGTAAGACCGAAGAATTTTCAGGCACTTTCGGTTCAAACCTTAGGGACAGGGCGATTATCCTGGAAATCATGACTCTGTTCGGCGACCAGGTGAAGAGCCTGGAACTTTATAACCAGATCGCGGATGAGCTTTCGACAGACAGCTGGCTCTCGACTCAAAGCGTGGCTTATGCTCTGCTTTCGATGGGTAAATTCATGGCTCTGCAGCCCAGGCAGAGCGGAAACTTGACCGGAGAGCTTACGCTTCCCGGCGGCAAGACGACAGTTATCAATTCCACTGCCGAGACATACTCTATGGAAATCCTGGAAGGTTTCGGGGATAAGCTCATTTTCAAGAACAGTTCGACCGGAAATCTCTTCGCCAGCATGGAATGGGAAGGAATTCCGGCCTGCAATGATATCGTAGAAGAGCAGAAAAACCTGACACTTTATCTGGAATGGCTGGATGACGACGGAAGCAAGATCAACCCGGAAAACATCAAACAAGGCACGACTTTCTGGGGACACTTTACAGTGATCGGTAATTCCGGTCTGAATCTTTCCAACATCGCTCTGCTGCAGATACTGCCTTCAGGCTGGGAAATCGACAATCTCAGACTCGCAGGCACGCCGCTCCCTGCCTGGACCCAGGGATACACTTTGAATCAGGAGAAATACCTGGACATCCGTGACGACCGCATCATGTGGTTCCTGGATTTGCCTTATGGGAACACCAAACAGGACTTCCTGGTCAAATTGAATCCTGTCAGCATCGGCAGATTCTTTCTCTCCCCCACCATCGTGCATGCCATGTACGAGCATAATTACAGGGCAAGCGTGGCCGGGAAAACTGTCGAGGTGACTGAATAGCGGTTCAATTACTTACTGCTCTTGCAAAAAGTGCTGCGGATAATTAAACTAATCCGCAATTGAAATTTACGATAGACCTGTTTCCATAAGCATGAAACCGGATCTAGAAAAAATCAAGTACTAAAACTGAAGGTGCATTTTATGGGACTTTCCAAGGTTAGAAACATCGGAATCGCCGCGCATATCGATGCAGGCAAAACAACAGTCACTGAACGGATTCTATTCTATACCGGCACTACCCGGAAAATGGGTGAAGTCCATGACGGCACAGCCACCATGGATTTCATGAAACAGGAGCAGGAACGTGGCATCACGATCGCTTCAGCTGTGATCACCTGCAGATGGAAAGACCATCAAATCAATGTCATCGACACACCTGGGCATGTTGATTTCACGATTGAAGTGGAACGCTCGATGCGGGTGCTGGACGGACTGATCAGCGTCTTCTGTGCTGTCGGCGGAGTGGAACCGCAGAGCGAGGCTGTCTGGTCTCAGGCGGACCGCTACAAAGTTCCGCGCATCGCTTTCATCAATAAAATGGACCGCTCAGGTGCGGATTTTTACGACTGCCTTTATCAGATGGAAGAAAGGCTTGACGCTAATCCGGTTGCCTTCCAGATTCCGATCGGCGAGGAAGCCGATTTCAAAGGCGTGATTGATCTGATCACCATGAAAGCCTATCCCTTCCCTGACGGTGAGATCACTGAAACTGAGATTCCGCCGGCACTGAAGACCAGAGCAGAAAATTATCGTCAGGTGATGCTGGAGAAGCTCTCGAATTTCAATGAGGAAATGGCTGGTTTGTATTTATCCGAAGAGGAATTTCCAGTTGAAATGGTCCGGCGGGTTGCCCGGGATTGTCTGCTGCGTTCCCTGATCACCCCTGTCTTCTGCGGTTCCGCCTATCACAACATGGGGATAGTTCCGCTTTTAGATGCAATTACCCTGTATCTTCCAAGCCCGATCGACCATGGCCCAGTGACGGGCAAGGACCCTGATGAACCCGGTAAACTTCACATCCGCCGCCCGACAGCACAGGACCCTTTCTGCGCACTGGCCTTTAAAATAATCCATGACCCCTTTGTCGGGCAGCAGATTTTCGTCCGCATCTATTCGGGCACTCTTCATCAGGGAGATACATTGCTCAACGCCACTACCGGTGATTCCGAACGTGTTCTGCGCATCATGCAGATCGCTGCCAAGGACCGTTTCGACATACCTGAAGCCGGCCCAGGCGACATTGTAGCCCTGATCGGGCTGAAAAAAACCCGCACAGGAAACACCCTCTGCCACCCCAAATCACCCCTTTTACTGGAAGAAATCGTTTTCCCTCAGACTGTGATTTCCGTCAAAGTCACGGCACCCGGCCAGAAGGAAATGGAAAAGCTGCATGCCTCGCTCAGGAAGCTGGCAATCGAAGACCCTTCTTTCCAGGTCCGCATCCCTGAACGTACGAACGAGACTGTAATCGCCGGAATGGGCGAACTGCATCTGGAAATCATCATCGACCGCCTGAAAACTGAATTCGGGGTAATAGTCCAGGTCGGAGAGCCTTCAGTCGAATACCGGGAAACAGTCACAGCCAGCGCGGAATTCGAATACAAACATGTCAAGCAGTCCGGCGGCCATGGGCAATATGCCCATATTGTCCTGCGTGTGGAACCCAACCCTGAGAAGGGATTCGAATTTGTGAGCAAGATCATCGGCGGTGCCATTCCTCAGGAATATATACCTCCCATCCGCAAAGGCATCGAGGAGTGTCTGATCAAGGGAATTCTGGCGGATTATCCGCTTTCAGACGTGAAAGTCACCTTGCTCGACGGCAGTTTTCACGATGTGGACAGCTCTGACCTGGCTTTCCGCATCTGCGCTTCAGTCTGCTTCAAGGAAGCTTTCCGCAGGGCGCACCCTGCCCTGTTTGAGCCAATGATGTCTCTGGAAATCACTACACCAGACGAGTCCATCGGCGATATCACAGGCGACCTCGCCCGCCGCCGCGGCAAGGTTCTGTTCATGCGCCGTTCGCGCAAGGGTTTTCAGAAGCTCTCCTGCGAGGCTCCTCTGATGGAACTCTTCGGCTATGCCACAAATTTCCGCTCCATGTCCTCGGGTCGCGCCACTTTTTCCATGGAGTTCAAAAGATACGATCTTCTTCCCACCAAGTTTCTGGATAAAGTCCTGGAAAAGGCCAGAGAGCGCATGAGTCCCGGTAAGAGTTAACTTAAATTGTTGAGTTTGGCAAATTTTTGTGGTGTGCAGCCAAAGGCTGTTCAAAACTTTGATATGTGGCGGGTCCTGTCCTGGCATAACTTTTTCTCTCCTTCGCAAGGCTCAGATCGAGAAATAAGTTACGCCTGGCCACCCCACAAGGGTTTCAGCGGCATGATATGGAAAATTTGCCTAAGCCGAGATTTAATTCATCCACATTAAAATAAGCGTTGTGCCGATCAGGAAGATGTTATACGAATAGTGAGTGATCAGGCTGGGTATCAGAGACCCGCTGATCTGCCTCTGCACAGTCACGATCAAAGACAGGGCAGCCAGCATGGCGAGCGCAGGCGGATTACCGCTTGTCTGGTAAAAATGCATCAGCCAGAATGTGAATGCTACAACCGCTACTGTTGAGACCGGCTTCAACTTATTCCTGAGGATGCCGAACAGGAAGCCGCGGAAAAAAAGCTCTTCCAGGAACGGGGCGATCAGTGAGCCGTTGAGCGTGAAAAAAAGCATGCCGTAAAACCCGGATGTCACCCGGTCGATAAAGGTTTCCTCCACCTCGACAAAGCTCATCAGATAGATGCAGAAGACTGCAGTCAGAAATCCGGACAGGAGAGCAGCCAGGGCGTCCGATGCACTGACTTTTCTGAACGAAAATGCTTCTCTGAAACTGCGGGCTGATCGGAAGCAGGCGAAATAAAACAGCATTGCGAAGAAGATGAAGTCGTTTAAAAAAGATCTCAGCATGTCAAACAGGGAAAAATCAGGAGTTGGGTTCAGGTATCCGAACTGGATCAGGATCTTTTTAGTACAATGTTCGCAATAGACGAGCAGCGCATATCCCAAGACCAGCAGGAAAAGTTCGCTGAAGCCAGGTTCAGGCTTTTGATCCTGCAATTCTATTGCCCGCTTTTAGGATTTAGCTGTCCAAAGACAGACACGCAGTCATTCCGGCCTGAGATATGAAAAATGTCAGGTTTGATCTTTAATGGAATGATGTCGTCGAAATTAGCATTGAAAGTGATTTTCCGGTTTAGGTATGTGAACTGCATCCGCTCCCCTTTTACAGGTGAAGGCATGGCTTTGATGTTGGCATTGACGAGATTGACAAGCTCAGCCATCAGTCCGTCGAAGCTGCCTGCGCTGCCGCTGTAGTTCCTGATCAGCAGGTTGATCAGATTGAGCTTGGGAACTTCGGCATTCACATCGATCAGGATATTGGAGCTTGCATTGTCAGCCTGCAGATAATTTATCGAAATGCGGGAGGATTTGTCTCCCACGTCCAGGCTGATGCCTGAAACCTTGATTACATTGCGTACCCTGGGCCTGGTATACAGCTTTAACAGCTCGTTGATCACGTTTTCACCGACATAGGCCTGGATTTCAGCATTGTTGTTGGCGAATGTGTCTGGGCTGCTCGAAACAGTGAAAAAATGAGGCTCCAGCACTATCTTCCTGATCTGTAGTCCGGGCATGGCAGGGATCACTGAATACTGTTTCAGATTAAGGCGGACTGAGCCGCAGTATTTACTTGAAGGAATATATTCTGCCGAGATGTTGACCGGTTTCTGAGCATTGCTGCAGGCTTCATTGATCGACTGGACTATGGTCCTGATGCGGGAAATGGTAGTGGATTTGTCCTGGCGTTCTCCGTTCTGGATGTATTCCGCGATGTTGAGCAATACGTCTCCGTTCAGCGCTGCCATGTCGCCCACGAATTTGATCGGAATATCAGCGACTGGCATGAAAAGTATGCTGAACGGGTAAATCCCTTCGAAGCTGAAACCATTGTTGAAGAATCTGAGGGCAGGTTCCTGCAGTTTGGAGTCTTTCAGGGCTTCCCTCAGCACAAGGTTGATGGAGTCTTCATTGAATACGACCTGCACGTCATTTCCTGTCAGAGCCCATATTTCAACTGTCATCAGGCACAGAAGCATTACCAGCACCATCTTCTTCACCAACATGCACCTCCAGGTTCATCTTCTTTAATTTTGATATTATTTAATTATGTCCGAAACTGATCTAATGTCAATGATTTTCGTCTAGTCAATCCTGTGATATAATCCTCTGGTTTGGCAGGTGAAATAATTTCAATAAGGAAGATAACATGCAGAGATGCCATTGGCCAGTGATTGAAAAGAACAGCCTGTATCTTGATTACCATGACCTGGAATGGGGAGTTCCTGTACATGACGAACGTAAGCTGTTCGAAATGCTGATCCTGGAAGGAGCCCAGGCCGGACTTTCCTGGGAAACTGTTCTGAACAAAAGGGAAAATTATCGTAAGGCCATGGACGGTTTTGATTATGTAAAGATCGCAGCATACACTGAAGACAAGATCAGTGAGCTTCTAGTCAATCCAGGCATCATCAGGAACAGGCTTAAGATACTGTCAGCAGTCAGGAACGCCAGGGTGTTCATGGAAATACAGAAGGAATTCGGTTCGTTTGATCAATATCTATGGGCTTTCGTGGATTTCAAGCAGATCGACAACAGTTTCCAGTCCATGAGTTCAGTTCCGGCCAGAACCGAGATTTCCGATCAAATATCCAAAGACCTGAAGAAGCGTGGCATGAATTTCGTAGGCTCTACTATCATCTATGCTTTCATGCAGGCAGTGGGGCTCGTGAATGACCATGAAACCGGGTGCTTCAGGCATGCCCAGTGCGGTGACCGCGGGTCTTCCCTGCTGTGATCACTCGCCAACCAGCTTGACTGTGACCTTTTTCTTTCTCCTGCCGTCCAGTTCCAGGTAAAATATCTGCTCCCATGGCCCAAGATCCAGCCTGCCATCCGTAAACGGCATCACCGCCTGATGGCCAAGCATGGTCCGCCAGAGATGGGCATAGGCATTGTCCTCCCCTGTCAGGTTGTGATCATAGCTGTCGTTTTCCGGAGCCAGGCGGCGCAGCAGGCGGAGAAAATCCTTTTTCAGGCCCGGCTCGTCGTCATTGACGATCACTGCGGCGGTGATGTGAGCAGGATTGATCAGAACCAGCCCGCTCTTCAGGCCCGATTTTCCCACGATTTCATTGATCATCTCAGTGATCCTGATGAACTCGATCCGTTCCCTGGTGTTGAAGAAAAGATATTCTGTGTGTGTCATGGAAATAATATAAATGAATCCTGCATTTTAACGCAATGGCGAATCATACGTTTTCGATGTATCATAAATAAGTTACTCGACTTTGGCAAATTTTCCATATCATATCGCTGAAACCCTTGTGGGGTGGCCAGGCGTAACTTATTTCTCGATCTGAGCCTTGCGAAGGAGAGAAAAAGTTATGCCAGGACAGGACCCGCCACAAATCAAGGTTTTTAACAAATATCTGGCTGCACACCATAAAATTTGCCAAACTCAAGTAAGTTATTTAGTTGACTACGAAATGGAGGATAATAATGAAAACATGTCTGCTGGCTGCAATGCTTTTTTTCTGCCTCTGGCTGCCTGCCTTTGGTTCTTCGAATCTGCAGGAAGTGTCCTTTGGAAGCGAAATAGACCTGAACGATTATATCACCAGCGGAAGCCCAACAGTCTTCGAATTTTTCAGTCCTTACTGTGGTGCCTGCAATAAAGTTGCCCCTGTTCTCCAGACTCTGGCTGCCAAAAGCAGCGAAATCACAGTGATCAAGGTGAACATCAACCGCAGCAATATCAATGGGATCGATTGGACATCGCCTGTGGTGAAAAAATTCAAGCTGACATCTGTGCCTTATTTCATAGTCTCAGACAGGCAGGGAAACCTCGTGTCTGGGAGTGCTGCCCAGGATCTGATCAACGAATGGCTGAATGCACCTGAGCCGACCAAACCGGCTGAGGAAAAAGCGGTGTCAGACGAGAATCCTGCTGCCGAAAACAATGCCGCTCAATCTGACAGCGCATCTTCGGACGAGCCTAAAACCCCTCCAACAGGTCCAGCTATAGAGGAGAACATCTTCGCTCCTGCCAATCCAGAGCCGACTGAAAATAATTCTTCATCAGGCAGCTGATTGGATGGGAAAAAGTTAAATATTGGATTGATTATCTAGAAAAGAAAGTGAAGATTAAAAATAAATAAATTTTATATTCATTATCTGCTGTTTATCAACTATTGTGGATCATTTAGGCATTAAAACAGTGTAAAATGCTGAAAAATTGATTTAGATATTCCGAAGAGAGTAAAATATTGTTGTTGTAAGTAAAAAAGAGGTATCTGATGGGACCTGAAGATAAAGTACGGATTATTATCGATCAGAACCTGGAAAAAGCAGGCTGGAAAGTACAGGATTATCGATCCATTAATCTTGGGGCCTCACCAGGTGTTGCAGTCGGATACTTTCCCCTGAAAAATCAGCTTGAAGCCGATTATGTCCTGTTTGTTGACCGTAAAGCCATCGGCATCATTGAGGCAAAAAAAGAAGGCCATACCTTAAGCGGAGTTTCTGAGCAATCCTCTATTTATATCGAATCATTCCCTGGCAACATTCCCAATTATGGAATTCCACTGCCTTTCCATTATGAAAGTAACGGCACAGAGATCTTTTTCCGGGACATCAGAGATCCTGATTCGCGCTCCAGGAGGGTATTCAATTTTCACAAGCCTGAAACCCTGAAAAAATGGGCATTGGATGCGAGCACTCTCAGAGCAAGGCTGAAAGAACTGCCTCCACTGATCAAAGATCATCTCTGGAAACCGCAGATTCCTGCCATTGAGAATCTTGAGCTGGCCTTGGCCGAAAATCATCCCAGAGCATTGATCCAGATGGCTACAGGCAGCGGCAAGACTTATACTGCCGTCAATTTCGTCTACAGGCTGATCAAATTTGCCAAAGCCAAGAGAGTGCTGTTTCTTGTAGATCGTAATAATCTCGGCAGGCAGACACTCAACGAATTCCAGCAGTTCAGGACTCCTGACGATGGCCGTAAATTCACTGAGCTTTACAATGTGCAGCGCATGACAGGCAACACAATCGACGATGCCTGCAAAGTTTGTATCACTACCATCCAGAGACTATTTTCCATGCTTAAGGGCGAGCCTGTTTTTGATGAGAGCCTGGAGGAAGATTCGCTGTTTTTCAACAGCCTGGAAAGAACGCCTGTGGAAGTTGTTTATAATCCGGCGATCCCGATCGAAACCTTTGATTTCATAGTCACTGACGAATGCCACCGTTCGATCTACAATGTCTGGCGTCAGGCACTGGAATACTTCGATGCCTTTATCATCGGCATGACTGCCACTCCCTCAAAGCAGACCATCGGTTTCTTCAATTCCAAGATCGTGTCCGAATATCCTCACGAGCGGGCTGTAGCTGACGGCGTGAATGTAGGATATGAAGTCTACAGGATCAAAACCAGGATCACTGAACAAGGGAGCACTGTTGAAGCCGGGCTTTATATTGATAAAAGGGATCGGCTGACGCGTAAAGTGCGCTGGGAACAGCTTGACGATGATCTGGAATACAAGTCAAACCAGCTTGATACGAGCGTGGTATCCAAAGACCAGATCAGGACAATCATCTGCACTTTCAGAGACAAAATGTTTACAGAGATTTTTCCTGACCGCAGCGGTGTAGTCCCCAAAACCCTGATCTTTGCCAAGGACGATTCTCACGCAGAGGACATTGTCGGAATCATCCGCGAGGTATTCGGCAAAGGCAATGACTTCTGCAAAAAGATCACATACAAGACAACAGGCGAAAAGCCTGAAGACCTGATCAGCAAGTTCAGGAATTCGTATGACCCCAGAATCGCCGTGACTGTAGACATGATTTCCACAGGAACAGACATCCGGCCTCTGGAATGCCTGATCTTTATGCGCGATGTGAGATCAAGCCTTTTGTTCGAGCAGATGAAAGGCCGCGGCACCAGGATCATCAATCCCACTGACATGCGCTCAGTCACTCCAGGCACAGGCATCAAGGACGGTTTCGTGATCGTGGACGCTGTAGGAGTCTGCGAAAGTGCGAAAAACGATTCCTCGATCCTGGAACGGAAAAAAACTGTACCTTTTGAAGCCCTGATTCAGAGCGTGGCTCTCGGCAACAGGGACGAAGACACATTATCAACTCTGGCCTGCAGGCTGATGAAACTGATGCGCAGGCTGGAAAAAGCCGAGCATGAAGAAATCAAAACACTGACAAACGGCAAAACGATCAGCGATATCGCCAATTCACTGCTTGATGCGATTGACCCTGATAAACATGAGGAAAGGGCCAAAGAAAAATTCAAAGTCCCTGTGCCTGACGAGCAGCAGATCAAAGAAGCTGCAGATGAAATCAAGGAAGAATCCTGCCGGGTTTTCGATGATCCGAAGTTCCGAGAGCGTTTGATAGAAATCAGGCGCAGCAAGGAGCAGATCATTGACACAGTCAGCCAGGATGAGGTGATATCAGCCGGATTCGATGCCAATGCCAAGGAAAAATCCGAAAAGATCATCGGCACTTTCAAGCAGTATATCGAAGATCACAAGGACGAACTAGCAGCCCACAGCATAATTTTTGGAAAGCCATACACTCAGAAGCAGATCGCAGAAGACGAAATCAAAAACCTGGCAGCCTCGATCCAGAATCCCCCATATTTCCTGACAGCAGACAAAGTCTGGCACGCTTATGAACAGCTCGACAGATCCAGAGTCCAGGGCGCAAGCGCTCACCGTTTGCTGGCAGACATCATTTCCCTTTTACGTTTCACAGCAGGCGATGAAAATGTACTCCGCCCTTTTTCCGAAACTGTGGAAGAGCGTTTCGCAGACTGGCTGAAAATCCAGGCCGAAAAAGGCGTGAAATTCAGCGAAACAGAACTGGAATGGCTCAAGCTGATCAAAGAACATGTAGCCACATCCTTATCCATAAAAATGGACGACTTCGAGCTGACCCCCTTCCAGGCCCGTGGCGGAGCGATGAAGGTTTATCAGGTGTTTGGGGAAAGGTTGAACGGGATTCTTGAAGAATTGAATAAAGTGCTGGTGGGGTGAAATGGAATATATGTATGTTATAATCAATACAAAATATTATTGGACGGGTTATGGAAAAGCATGATGATTTGAAAATCAATAATCTCAGTATTGATGAATGGATTGATAAGGGAGAAAAAAAGACTTCTCCAAACTTACAGGAATTGGAGAAGTATGATTTTAAAAATGTCGCTTTTCTAGACCTTCTTGCTATGAAAGACCTTGTTTACAATGAAAAAGATGATTCGGCAGCAATACAGAAGATGAAGAAAATCAAAGGGATTATTGATATTGAAACAAAATCAATTGCATTAGATCCTGACTTCATACTAACACATTTTTCGGATTCATTCATTTTTACATGCTCGGAAAAACACATGCTGGATCTTGTATCTTTACTGGCTACTATTCAAATGAGAATTTTGGTGGAGTGCCAGTTTCAGCTCCGTGGTGCAGTAACCTATGGTAAAGTAAAAGTAACTGATGCTGGAAAAGATATAATTGGCCCTGCTTACATTGATGCGTTTAAACTTGAACAAAAAAGTGCTATATACCCACGAATTATTATTCATAACAATTTCCTTGATAAATTCTGCGAAAAGCACCCTAATTCAAGTGAGATTATTTTGACAACGGATAACGAAAAAATCATTGACTATCTTGGTCATTTTGTTACATCTGAAGAGAAAAACAAAAAGAGTAAAGAGGAGATAATATTATTCTTAAAACGCGAAAAGGTATTTAGATTTTTATCGGAGCGTTATGCTGAATTTAAAAAGAAAAATGATCATGCAATAAAACAAAAATATGGGTGGACGATTCAATACTTTTTAATGAAAGGAATATGGCATGAATCAACGAATATTAATTGGTAAAAATCTCTTAGAAACTATTACTTCAGCCCTTTATGAAGACCCAATTATTTTGTTTAGAGAGTATGTGCAAAATTCTGTAGATGCTTATAAAAAAGCAATTCAAGAAAATGGCAAGCCAGAGTTAAGCGAATTCCAAGTGAATATTGATGTTGATAGAAAAAAAAGAAGCATTATTGTAAGAGATAATGGATATGGAATATATCCAAAACCTGATGTGTCTCCTCTACTAATCGTGCAAGAGTTTAATAAAAAAATGCTTTCATTTGGTGAATCCGATAAAAATTCCCAGCCGACAAAATATATAGGTTTTCGAGGAATTGGAAGAATTTCTGCAATGCCTTTCTGTAAAAAACTTAGGTTTGTAAACAAACCCGAAGGGGTGTCCGAAAGATATATTTGTGAATGGCAGGGGGATAAATACAAGGAGTTGCTAAACTCGAATTCTAAAGATTCATTTGATGACATAGTACGAAGAATCATTAGTTTTAGCACTGAAAAAAATCAAAGTAATAATGATCATTATTTTACTGTCGAGATCATTGATTATTCTTTAGACGTTGAAGAATTGTTAGGCGAAGAAAAAACAAGGATAGGTTTGTTTGAGCAGAGATTAATGAAAATGCTTCCATTGCGATACAAAAGTGATTTCAAGTCAGCGAAAAAAATTATTGATAAATATAATGAATTTATGGACGAGGACCTAAACGATTTCATGTATTCTATTGTACTCAATGGTAAAGAATTATCCAAAAACTACTCTGACGAACACGTTTTAGAGGCAGGTATTAATTTTTGGGAAATTAGAGGCAAGCAACGGGCGAATGGTAGGCCTGGAGATAAAATGGGTATTCTTTGGTTCACATTTAATCACGATCTGGAAGCAGTCAAAAAACATACTAGCGACTATGGCATTTTAGTAAGATCGAAAAATGTATTGATGGGTAGTAATGATAAATTCGTTGAGCTTTGTGTGAATAGTAATAAATATGTTTCTACATCCAGAGAATTAACCCAAGCTATGAAAGCAACCTGTGGTGAGTTATTAATAAACTACCCAGAGTTAAAAGATAATGCACGAAGAGAATGGTTTAGAATTGATGAAAAATCTCTATATTTACGGAATCTTATCGTCGATTTCATGGAAAAGTTACATAAATGTAGGTATAGCGCTTCTCGGTACTATCATGGACCTCATGAAGAGAATAAGAATAAATTTAAACATGCTTTGACAGATCTGATTAGTGCAAACATTGATCATAGTGGTTTTTTTAAAATTGATCCAAAAAAGAGAAGAGAAAATGTCTTTCAGATTGCTGACGAAGATATGCCGAGTGAGTCAATGCCAATGAAAAGAGCATATGATAATCTCATGGTGATCATTAAGGATTTTTTCAGAAAGAAAAATACCTTAGAGTTGTTTTTAGAGTTACGTGCTTATATAAAAAAATCCTATTCAAAAAAGTAGATTTGTGTATGAATGTTTTATTAGTTGAACCAGATTATGTTAACAAGTTTCCTCCACTGGGCCTTATGAAATTGGCAACGTATCATAAGAATCGAGGAGATAAAGTAGAATTTTATAAAGGTAAAGCACCTTATACACTGATAAGTAGGACTGATAGAGTTTACATCACAACATTATTCACATTTTATTATGAGATAACTATCGAAACTATAAAGCATTATTTGAACTATCTTCATAAAGATAGTGTTTATATAGGAGGGATAGCTTCTACGATTTTATACAGAAAATTTAAAAAAGAATTATGCACCGACAACGTCATTCGTGGTCAGCTTACGAATTCATCAATGATCGGTTTTTCTGATAACGTGAACATCGATGAATTATCGTTAGATTATGATATTCTAGATGATATTATCTATCAATATCCAGTCAAAGATAACTTTTTCATTCATACTACCAGAGGTTGTCCGCGGAGATGTGAATTTTGCGCAGTCCCTGTTTTAGAAAGTGAATTCAAAGATACAAATAATGTCATAAAACAAATCACTTCAATACGTGAAAAATACGGTGATATGCGAAATGTGATGATAATGGATAACAACATACTTTACTCACGTAAACTTTCACAGATTGTCAAAGATTTAAACAGACTAGGATTTATCAACCAGAGGCCCAATTTTGTATATCCACATCCCCTAGAATTGTTGGTAAACAAAGTTTTACGAAGGAAAAATGATGGAGATCCTTTTGCTAAGCAAATTGATGACATTATTGATTTTTTGATAAGGTTTTCAACAAAAATTCAAGGTCGAGATAACCAAGTAATTTATAAAAACATTCTTCTCAAGATTCAAAGCGGGGATAATAAGCTTGAAATAATGCTTGAATCCCAGGAAATTCTTAACAAAATCATCGATATCTATAGGTACAAACAACCTTTGCAGAGATACATCGATTTTAATCAGGGTATCGATGCTAGGTTGATAAATGAAAAAAAGATGAAAACTCTTAGTAAATTACCAATAAAACCATTTAGGTTAGCTTATGACAATATCGAAAGTACTGAAAATTACCAAAATGCATTTAACACAGCATATAAACATGGAGTAAAGTACTTTTCAAATTACATACTCTACAACTATAAAGACAAACCAGAGGATTTGTGGAATCGACTTCATAATAATACCGATTTATACAAAGAAAAAGATGACATTCAAGCCTTTTCTTTTCCAATGAAATATGCACCTATCGGCCGCATAGACCGTGATTTTATTGGTATAAATTGGAATAAAAAGTATTTATCAGCAATTAATCTTATTTTGAATGTAACAAAAGGTGTAGTTGCTAAGGAAAAGGATTTTTTTTACAAGGCATATGGCGAGAATATTGAAGAGTATTTGATGATTTTAACAATGCCAGCGGACTTCATCAAACATAGATTTTTGTTTGAAAAAAAAGGATTCATTGCTGCATGGAAACAAGATTACTTAAAATTAGATCCCTCTGAAAGGAAAACCCTACTCGAAGCTCTCTGCGGAAAAGGGAAAGAAAAAGCATCGAAAAATGTAAAGATAAAAAATGTATTGGGATATTACACAATCACAAAAGAAAACTACAAAAACAAGCCTTTGATAATAAATCAGTCAGATGAAGTCAGCTGTAGAAATAGGAGTGTGGTGCGTAAAAGGATGACTTCATCTGGAGAAATAGAAGAAGAGTAATTTTCTTCAAACATTTACGCGAGCAGTATTAGAGCATCAAGAGGTTTTGGGGTGTTTCTTTGGTATTTAAGTGGTCAACTGTTAGCATCGAGAGCATTGCAGCAATAAACCCAGACCTTCCATTCGAAAATTTAACTGATGATATTGAAGTTTCATTTCTACCGATGAAACATTTAGAAGAACTTAGTGGGAAGATATCCCGACTTGAAATTCGTAAGTATTCTGAAGTCAAAAAAGGCTATGTAAAGTTCATTGATGGAGATATTTTGTTTGCCAAAATCACTCCATGCATGGAAAATGGAAAACTTGCAATCGCTTTGCATTTAAAAAATGGAATTGGTTTCGGCTCAACTGAATTCCATGTAATTAGGATGCCGGAAATTGTATGTAGAAAATTTTATTTTTACTATTTTATCCAAGAGAAATTCCGTAACTTAGCAAAAAAAAGCATGAAAGGTACTGCTGGACAACTGAGAGTTCCAGCAGATTTTTTAAAAACTTGTCAATTACCTCTTCCTCCCCTCCCCGAGCAGCATCGCATTGTTGCCAAAATCGAAGAGCTTTTCACGCGGCTGGATGCTGGGGTTGAGGAGTTGAAAAAGATCAGGAAGCAGTTGAAGAGATACCGACAGTCTGTGTTGAAAGCTGCATTTGAAGGGAAATTGACTGAGAAGTGGAGGGAAGAACATAAAAAGGATCTTGAATCCCCAGAGATTTTATTGGATCGAATAAAGAAGAATGACAAAAACAAGAATTGTTCTGTATGGCGCAATTCTTCCCATGAAATTGCTGGGTTGCTTTCAATTCCTAAAAATTGGCTATGTGTAAAAGCGGAATTCATTTCCGAATTTATCACAAAAGGCACTACACCCTCTAAAAACCAAATGTCTCAAGGTGTCGGCGAAGTACCTTTTATAAAGGTTTATAATCTGACATTTGATGGAAGTTTAGATTTTTCTGTTAATCCTACATTCGTAACAAAAGAAACCCATACTGGTTTTCTAGCTCGATCTATAGTGATACCCGGTGATATACTGATCAATATTGTTGGACCGCCGCTAGGGAAAGTGTCTTTAGTTCCAGACGATTTTCAAGAATGGAATATTAATCAAGCAATAGCAAGATTTAGAGTCAATGATAACTTAGATAAGAAATTTCTTATGTTTTATTTCCAGTCGGAAACTACAATAAAATCAATGATGAAAAAATCAAAAGCTACAGCTGGCCAATTTAATTTGACGCTCGAAATTTGTCGCGATATTGATATACCTGTGTGTGGATTGAAAGAACAACACCAAATCGTCCAGGAAATCGAGCGGCGGTTTTCAGTAATTGAGAAATTGGAGAAGACTGTTGAGGAAAGCCTCAGGCAGGCTGAGAGGCTGCGGCAGAGTATTTTGAAGAAGGCGTTTGAAGGCAGGCTTGTGCCGCAGGACCCGGACGACGAGCCTGCTGAGAAACTTTTGGAGAGAATCAGAAAAGAGAAGGAAAAGCTGGAAACGGAAAAGAAAAAACGGAAAAATAGGAGTGTTTGAAACAGCATTCCGGAAATTAGAGTATAATTTTATCAGACAGCTTGGAGAATCAAGCGTAAAGGAGTCCATATGTCCGCAGCATTGAATATCAGTCTCAAACAGATGAAAAAGCTCGTGAGCAGTTTTTCCAGTGCCGAACAGGAAGAGCTGGCCCGCTATCTTGATCAGCTTACTCTCGGCCAGAGATTGAATAAATTCATTTCTGAGAATTCCAGCATTCCCTTCTCATACGAAGAGATCACCCGGGAAGTGGAGAAAGTCCGAACAGACAGATACAAATGAAGATCGTAATCGATACCAATGTCTGGATCAGTTTCCTGATTGGAAGGATTCTTGGTGGACTTGAAGAAAAGCTTGTCAGCAGGAAGATTCAGATTCTGACTTCAGATGAGCAGATTCATGAAATCATCAGAGTGGTCACCAGACCGAAATTCGCCCAGTATTTTTCACGGGAAAAAGTGTTTGAGATGCTGGCCTTGATTACCAGGCTTTCAGAAACTGTCGTAATTGAAAAGAGAGTTTTTGACTGCCCGGATAAAAAGGACAATTTCATACTGGAAATTGCAGTCAATGGCGGAGCTGAGTTGATTGTTACAGGAGACAAGGATCTTCTGAACATGAATCCTTATCAGGGAATAAAGGTTGTTAATTATAAAGATTTTGTCGGCTTGTAAAGAATGATATTAATCCCACAAGGAATTCTTGACAGTTCGAAAAGAGGGCAACCATGGCCAATGAATCCTCTGCCATAGTCCAGCGGCTCTGGAATTACTGCAATGTGCTGCGCGACGATGGGGTCAGCTACGGTGACTATGTCGAGCAGCTGACTTATCTTTTGTTTCTGAAAATGGCTGACGAGCAGACCAGGCCGCCATTCAACCGGGTTTCAAACATTCCCGTCGGATTCGACTGGATGAGCCTTGTAGCGAAAGACGGCGATGAGCTGGAAATTCATTACAGACATATCCTGGAAAACCTTGGGAAATCCAAGGGATTGCTGGGCGTGATTTTCCGTAAATCCCAGAACAAAATCCAGGATCCGGCCAAGCTCAAGCGGTTGATCAAGCATATCGAGTCAGAGAGCTGGATGGCGCTTGATATTGATGTAAAAGGCGAGATATACGAAGGACTGCTGCAGAAAAACGCTGAAGACACCAAAAGCGGGGCAGGCCAGTATTTCACTCCGCGGCCTTTGATCAGGGCCATGGTTGAAGCGCTTAAACCGCAGCCAGGTCTGACGATTTGCGATCCTGCCTGCGGAACAGGCGGTTTTTTTCTGGCTGCCTGCCAGTATCTTGAGAAAAATACCAGACTGGACAGGGAACAGAAGCAGTTCCTCAAATTCAATACATTCAAGGGCTGGGAAATCGTGGATGCCACAGCCAGGCTCTGCGTGATGAACCTTTACCTGCACGGCCTTGGAGGTGATGAAAGTCCGGTTCTGGTCAGCGATGCGCTGGCATCAGACCCGGGCGACAGATTCGATTTCATCCTCACTAATCCGCCTTTCGGAAAGAAGAGCAGTTCCACAATCGTCAATGAGGAAGGCAAGGAAAACAAGGAAGCCCTGATCTACGAACGCCAGGATTTCTGGGCCACCACTTCCAACAAGCAGCTCAATTTCGTGCAGCATATTAAATCCATACTCAAAACCAACGGAAAAGCCGCTGTGGTAGTACCAGACAATGTCCTGTTTGAAGGCGGTGCTGGAGAATCAGTCCGCAAAAACCTTTTGTCGCAATGCAATGTCCATACGCTTCTGCGTCTACCGACCGGAGTTTTCTATGCCCAAGGAGTCAAAGCCAATGTGATTTTCTTTGACAAAAAGGAAGCTGGCGAAAAGCCCTGGACAGAAAAGGTCTGGATTTACGATCTGCGCACAAACAGGCATTTCACTTTGAAAACCAATCCCCTGAAATACGAAGACCTGCAGGATTTCATTAATTGTTATAATCCGGACAATCCCTTTGATAGAAAGGAAACCGAGCGATTCAAGTGTTTTACCTACGACGAAATCTCCAGCCGCGACAAATTCAACCTCGATATTTTCTGGCTCAAGGACGACAGCCTGGAAGACATGGAAAACCTGCCGGAACCTGATGTGATTGCAAGGGAAATCATGGAGAATCTGGAGTCGGCATTAGGGGAATTTAAGGGGATTTGATTGAAGTGGGACGGTACTTTACTCTTTTAAATAAACTGGTCTCCAGCGCCTGTCTGTTCCATTTTGCCGTAATCGCATGATGGGGTTATCATAAAGGCATGAAAGGTAATTTTTTCTTCAAATTGCTTGAAAACCTGATCCGGGAAAATGTGGAATTCGTGATCTGCGGAGGAGTTGCCGCTGTTCTTCATGGTTCCGACCGCATCACTTACGATCTTGACTTGATGGTCAATCCGGAAAACGGAAATTTCACCCGCCTCGCGGCTGCATTGAAGAGAATGAAGTTCAAACCCAGAGCACCGGTTTCTGTTGAGGACATCGCTGATCCGGATAAAAGGCGTGAATGGATTGATCTGAAAGGTGCGCTTGTGATGACTTTCCTGGATGAGCGAGGCATCGCGCAGCTGGATATATTCCTTACCTATCCGATTCCCTATGAAGAGCTGAAAACCCAATCCGAAACAATTGAGCTGGGCGGAATCAGGGTCTACATCTCCTCCATAGGCCATCTGATCAAAGCGAAAAAAGCCGCAGGACGGCCTCAGGACCTTGCGGACATCGAAATTCTGGAAAGGATTCGAAAGCAGACGTGAAAAGACAAGGCAAGGAGATTCATCAGGATTTTGACGGCCACAATATACAGCTGTCTTCACTTGCACCTATCAAGCGCCTGGAAGTGCTGTCCCAGCTTGCAGAGTTCAGGAAAATGCTGATCAATGCACGAAAAAAGAAGGGAAAAGTACTTTAGGGGGAAATTAGGGGATAATTAGGGTCAAGTCTTGAAAATTAGCGTTTGTCTTCACAATGTTTCCTGAATTCCCTGCGATGGTTGTATTCCTGTTAATTCTTCCAATCAATCCGAAAAAAGAGTAAACTTTTTTAATGGAGGATTGCCAGCACGTTTAATGCTGATGATCTGAAACAGGAGAAGATAGATGCCGCTTGAACTGGAGAGCCTGAGAAAAGCTGTGACAGCATTGAGCGATGTGCTGGCAAAAAGCGATGATGCTGAATTCATGAAAACCATGGATGAAGTAACCCGCAATGCGATCAAATCCGGAGTGATCCAGCATTTCGAGTTCACCTACGAGCTCTGCTGGAAATTCATTAAGCGCTGGCTGGACATGAATGTCAGCGCCTCGGCTTTCGACGGAGTCGCACGTCGGGAACTGTTCAGGCACGCAGCTGAACACCGGCTGATTACTGATGTGGAACAGTGGATGCGGCATCATGAAGCCAGAAACCAGACTTCCCACACCTATGAGGCCGAAACCGCTGAACTCGTCTATCAGGCAGCGCATGAATTCGCCGGAGACGCAGTAAAGTTACTTGAAGCATTGGAAACCAGGAATGATTGACCTCAACCCCGGCCATCTGGATACAGTCAAACGCATCCTGGCCGAACATGTGCCTGACTGCGAGGTACGCGCCTTCGGTTCCAGAGTGACCAGGACTGCCAAGGCTTATTCTGATCTTGACCTGGCCATTGTAAGTCCAAATCCTTTGGAGCGGGATACACTACGCCTCCTGAAGGAAGCTTTTGAAGAATCAGACCTGCCGGTCAGGGTGGATGTGCTGGACTGGCAGTCTATTTCAGATAAATTCCGCAAAATCATTGAAGCTTACTATGAAGTTCTTTAAATTGATGATTAGCTGTTGATTGGAGGGAATCTTGAAATTTTGCATTTTATCTGCTCTGTTTTTCCTGTTCTGGAACAGTACGTCAATTGCAGCGGAACAAGTAAAGGTCCCCACAATCGAAGCAGAGTTGGATTCCTCCCCTGCCTGTGGCGACACGATCGTGAATTTCTATCAGGCCGCACCTGTCACTTTTAACCCGCTGCTGGCCAGGGAATCAATCTCCCAGAGCTTTTGCAGCCTGATCTACAGCAGCCTGACCAGTTACAATCAGAATTGTGAGCTCGAGCCTGACCTCGCTTCCAGCTGGGAAATCTCAGCTGACGGCCTGCAGATCACTTTCGAACTGAAAAGTGGAATCAAATGGCACGACGGAGTGGATTTCACTGCAGAAGATGTGAGGTTCACCTATGACCTGATCATGAACCCAGTCGGACGGCCGGCAGACCAGAAAATGACCGGTTGCTTCGAAACCCTGGAAGTCCTGACAAGCCATTCTCTGCGCTTCAAGCTGAAAAAACCGTTTGCCCCTGCCCTGAATTATTGCGGATTTCAGATCATAGCCAGGCATATTTATCTGACCGAAGATCTGAATACGTCATCATTCAATCTGAATCCGATTGGAACAGGACCTTTCCGCTTTGTGAGGTATCTGAAAAATGAGCAGGTGGTTCTGGCAGCCAACCAAGAATATTTTTCAGGCAGACCCTTTGTCGACCGCCTAATCACCCGCATCATTCCTGACCGTTCGCAGGCTTTCCTGATGTTCAAACGCGGGGAGATCGACGTTTTCCCGCTGACTTGGGATCAGTATGTGAATCAGGTCAAGGGCGGGGAACTGGAATCCAAAATCAATGTCTACACTTCGACCAATAAAGCCAATTTTCTTTTGTATAACAATTCCAGGGAAATCCTATCTGACAGGCGGGTGCGCCGGGCACTCACACAGGCGATCGACCGCGAAGCTCTTGTCAGAGAAGTGCTCCATGGATACGGAACAAACACCTCAGGACCGTGCCTGCCGGATTCCTGGGCCTATGACAAGACTATAGAACCATGGCCGTATTCTACGCGGGAAGCGACTAACCTGCTATCAGCGGCAGGCTGGTCAGACACTGACGGCGATGGAACACTGGAGCGCGGCACAAAGGAATTGAGGCTTTCGATCGTCAGATTCGGCAATGACCCTGTGGCAATGCTCGTACCGGGAATGGTCATGAATTACTGGTCCACTGTCGGGGCTACGACGGAACTTTCAGTCACAACCTGGGGTGGATTGATGGACAAAGCCGGTCAGGGTGATTTTGACGTGATCATGATCGGCAACAGGATCGACCCGACTGAACCTGACTCAAATTACAGCGTCTGGCATTCATGCGAGATTCCTGACCCCAAACTGAAAAAAGGCGACAATCTGGCCCGTTACTCAAATCCTGAGGTGGACAGTCTGCTGGAACGCGGCAGGGAGATTTTTGACAAAGCTGAACGGCAGAAGATATATCACGCTTTGCACAGATTGCTGCACGAGGATCAGCCCTGCACTTTCCTCGGAATGCAGCAGTCGTTTTTTGCTGTGAACAAGCGATTCCACGGGATCAGCGCAACCATGGCCGGAGGTCTGACTCCGATGTGGCGCTGGTTCGTGCCTGAATCCCAGCAGAAGTACTCAGATGGAAACTAGTGGTTATTGCAAAAGAATTACTGATTTAGGCTTCAGCTGATCTCTCAGAAAATTTCAGCGCTTTTTCCACTTTTTCCCTGAGTACTTTCGCCTGAAAAGGCTTAAGCAGGTAATCGTTGGCTTCGATGATTGAGTAATTGTTCTTCAGGGCTTTCAGTTCTATGCCTGTCACCAGGATCACTGGAAGGTCCCGGTTGAATTTTCGGATTTTACTGCAGAGTTCGTATCCGTCACTGCCAGGCAGCATGAGGTCAATCAGCACAAGATCGGGTTGATAAAGTTCACAGGCTTCGCGTATGTCCTGGCAGAAGCTCCGCGGTATTACTTCAAAATCGCGCTGCAGTTCCTGCTTGACCAAATCCAGTATGTCCTGGTCGTCATCAATGATCAATACTTTTTTCTTCATGTATTCCCCCTGCACTTTAAAAATTATTGTGGTTATAGCATTCATTATGCCGTTTTATGTAAAAAATAGCAACGCAGCTGGAAACAAGCTGAGTTAATGGTTTCCTGAATTTCATCCGAAATCAAATCATATCTAAAGAGATGTAAAGCTGTAAAATAATTTCCAGCTTGATTAATAATAGATCGCAATTTCTTACCAATCCAATGTTTCTGCCGAAAACTTTGAAAAGATATCAGAGGCTTAAAATGAAAAAACTGCTTTATCTGGACAATGCTTCCACTACATTTCCAAAGCCTGAAATTGTCTATAAATCAATGGACCACAATTACCGCACCAGGGGGTTCAATGCAGGCAGGAGCGGTCACTCGGCTCTGGCAGCTTTGAGCGACATGATCCTTGAAACGCGCTCGATGCTGGCCATCCTGCTGGGAGGCCCGGCTCCCGATAAAATCGTATTCATGCCTTCTGCCACGATCTGCCTGAACACGATCATCCAGGGCCTCAGCTGGAGAAAAAATGATGTGGTTTATGTATCTCCTTTTGAACACAACGCCGTGCTGCGGCCTCTGCATCGTATCAGACAAGAGTTTGACATTAAGATAAAGCTGATTCCTGTGAACAGGGATTACAGGTTCGACCTGAAAAATCTGGAAAAATTGCTGATAGAAGACAAACCCAGGCTGATCTGCTGCACGCATGTCAGCAATGTACTGGGCTTGATCTGCCCTGTGGAAGCAGTGGCCGCGCTTGCCAGAAAACACGGGTCTGTCCTGCTGGTAGACGGCACTCAGGGCGCAGGGCTCATTGACGTGAATGTCGTGAAAGCAGGGATTGATTTTTACGTTTTCGCAGGCCACAAGACTCTTTATGGTCCTTTTGGAATTGCCGGATACATCTATAACTCAGAGATCAGGATCAGGCCGCTTTATTTCGGCGGTACAGGCACGCATTCGGAACAGGAATTCTGCCCTGACGTGATCCCGACCAGATACGAAGCAGGCAGCCCAAACATCCTGTCCATTTCAGGCCTGCATGCTTCCCTTAAATGGCTGCAGAAGCATCTGCCGCCAAAAATATTTGAGCATGAACGCAAAACCATGCATCAGCTCAAGAATTTCCTGACCAGGCTTCCTGATCTTGAAATTGTGGAAATCCCTGATGAAATTTCGGCAGGGATTGTTTCCTGCATTCCCCAGAAAGGAAGCAGCACTGATTACGCAAAATTCCTGGACCGCGAATTCAACATAGTAGTGCGGCCAGGAGCTCATTGCGCTCCATATGCACACGAGTTTCTGGGCACTCTCGATTCAGGCACCGTGCGCTTCAGCCTTGGCTATTTCAACAAAGCATCACAATTCGCCGGACTGTGAGGCAACTTGAAAAAAATCTCCGCCATACTGCTTAACATCTTTCTTTACACATTCGCTTTGGACGCTGTCATTTCCCTATCCGACTCAGCGTTATGCTTTATCGGACAACTGCAGACCCTGCAGCAGATCAGAATTGTGACAACGTTCATCGCGGCTCTGGAAATTCTGCTCCTTTACCTGGTTTTATGCGTAACCTGTGTTTTCCCGCTGAAACTGATTGTTCCCCAGATTCTTTTTCTCTTCTTATCCACTATTGTCCAGCTACCGGCAGCTTTCATCGCTTCAGCCGAACTTCCCAAATTAGATCTGTTTTTTTCGCTGGCCCAGTTCCTGATCGGGTGGAACAGCTTGCGGATTTTACGGAAATCGAACCTGAATCAAAGCTAGTTTGCGACTGAATCAGGTCTCAACCCCAGTTTTTTTTCCTGGAAGCATACTGTCTCCTATCTATTCATGAATATTTTCGTAGTCATCCCTTTCCTGGCAGGCTATATCCTGATCGGACTGTCCCAAGGGGTGTCACACGCCTCTGCAGGATTTATCGAACTGAGTGCCTCTTCGATGGAGCTCACCCAGAAGAAATATTCCAATGATTCCAGGGAAGTATATCTGGTTGCCATGATGCATATCGGGGAGCGGAACTTTTATGAGAAACTGGCTGCCTCTTTTCCGGCTGAATCATCCATTGTGCTGATGGAAGGAGTCACTGACAGGAAGAAGCTCCTTAAGTATCACCTTAATTATCAGAAATTCGCCGACTTTCTGGGTATTGATACTCAATCCGACTATTTCAACCCTGCTTCCAGGGAGATTGAATGCAAGTATGCTGATCTTGATATGTCCGATCTTTCACCCGGAACAGTAAAATTCATTAATAAATGTGCCAGGATCCACAGCCAGGGATTTACCAGCCAGGAGTCACTGAAAGAAATGTTCTCCCAAGGTGCTGACGACAAAGAATTCGAGCTTTTCAAAACCGACATCGTAGGGAAAAGGAACATCCATCTTCTGGAACAGATCGCAGCCGGACTGAAGACTCACAGGATCGTTGTAGTGCCATGGGGAGCTTATCACATGCCTGGGCTGGAATCCGCCTTGCTGTGCCAGGGTTTCATCCAGTCAGACCTGAAAAAGTGGGATGTGGTGAAATATCAGACTATTTTTCATTCCCTTGTTTACAAATGGCAGTCTAAAAACGCTCCCAGTCTAAATGAAACAGAAACCAGCAAATAATCAACCTGAGTATTACCGGAAAAGTCCTTGAAAAATCTGAGCTTCCGTCTATAATTAAATCAGAGTATAAAACCTCTCGAAACAGAGGGGCAACAAGTGGAGACAGGAGGGCAGTATGAATTTTGGGGTAAAAGTCTGTTTCGCAGTTCTTTTTTTCGCTCTTTTTTCAACATCTAAAGTTTTTGCAGACACCGCAACGGCCGGACAGGACCGGATTCAGGTCGTGTTCGAAGACAAGGATTTCCAGTTGCTGCAGCAGATTGCTGATGTCTATAAAAAACTGCCTGCAGAAGTCAAGGAGAAATTGAAGCCGATCCTGCAACAGATCAAAGGCGCCCTGGAAAAGGCTGCTGCAGCAGGAATCATGAAGAAAGCAGATGTAGACAAAATCATCGCCATGTTCCAGGGCAAGTCCCTGGACTTTGATTCTTCGCATGCAGATCGTGTTCAGATTGTCTTGGATGACAAGGATTTCGCCAAAATCCAGATGGTAGCGGATATCTATCAGAAGCTTCCGGCTGACGCCAAAGAAAAGCTGAAACCAGCGCTGGAATGCATAAAAGGCGCTCTTTTAAAGGCTGCAGAAGCCGGAGTGCTTAAAAAAGCCGATGTAGACAAGATCATCGCCATGTTCTCAGGCAAGTCACTGGATGATGTTGAACGACTGCAGATCATCATGGAGCAGAAAGACTTCGACTTCCTGCAGAAACTTGCGAGCCTTTATACCCTGCTTCCAGACAGTGCCAAGCAGCAGATCAAACCCTATCTCGACAAAGCCAAGGAAATCCTGAATAAAGCCGTTGCAGCCGGCATTATGAAAAAAGACGATGTGGACAAGATACTCAAGCTGTTCAATCTGAAAGATGGAGTGCATTCAGTCACTGAATGGCTCACCAATTTGATCAACCGCATAGTGTCCATTTTCGACCTGCAGAAGACCATGGTTGGAAGGAGCGACGTCGAGGATGCACAGATCGACGCTTTGGTGGCTGAGATGGAATCCTGCACCGATGAAATGGTCAACAGGCTGCAGATCCTGCTCGACCAGAAAGATTTCGACAATCTCCAGAAGGCAGCCGCCGTATATACCCTGCTTCCCAATGACATCAAGGACAAGGTCAAGCCTGTGATGGAACAGGTAAAGCAGGCTCTGCTCTCAGCAGCCAAGGCAGGAGTGCTTAAACAGGCTGATGTGGATAAAATCCTCAAGATGTTCAACCTTTAGAAGCTGTTAAACCTGAGCTCCCGCGAAGATTTTACAGCTTCTTAACCCCCGAAGTCCTTTAGGACGTAGCGGGGTTTAAAATGTAACCAGCCCTAAATGAATTTAAAAGAGCCCTTTTCGGGCTCTTTTCTTTTTCAGTCTTCGTAAAAATCCGGATCATCCCTGAGTATGTTCGTTTTCCAGTCTTTTCCATCATCAAATTCAATCCCTGGATCAGAATCTTTCCAGAAATGCCAGCCTTTATAAGCAATTCCTTTCCAGTAAATCCTCATGCTGCAATCATTCCAGGGACCCCAGAAAATCTTGTTATCGTAATAGATGGGACCGCCCTGCTGTTCCACTGGTTCTCCAAATCTCCTCATCGGATCTTCCGAGAGACACTTGCCGGTTTTCTTGTCGATCAGGTAGATGCAGTTGTGTGCGTCGGTGAAAACTACTGAATCTTTCAATATCAGTGGAGTACTGCGGCCTTTGTAATATCCCCGCTCATAAATCCAGAGGCTTTCCATGGTTTCCTGGTCTATGCAGAAATGATTCTGACCCATTGTCACGTATACGTTCCGGTCATCGCAGGCAGGCGAACCCCTGCCTTCAAATCCTGTCTCGTACTTGACCACAGTCTTCTGCTCCAGGTCTATCCGGTAAACTGCAGTCTGCTGGGTAAAAAAAAGATATTTTCCCGAGAGGCAGGGTGTCGAGTAAAATTCCGCTTCAGGCAGGTCCTGGATCCGCAGATTGCAGTTTACGCTGCCGTCAGCCACTTTCCAGCCGGTAATCCCGCGTCCGTTGTTGAGATAGATGATTCCGTCTCTGACCACTGGAGTGCAGTAAGTCAGTTTCGGCGAATGCTCCACGTTTTTCGGCAGGTATCTGCGCTTCCACATGATCTCGCCTTTGAGATTCAGGCAGAAAAGTTCGCCGTAAACCGTAGTGACCAGAACTCTGTCATCAGCTCCACAGGCTGCGGATACGACCGGTCCGGAAAGTTCAGACTGCCAGAGTTTTTTTATGCTGTTACCTGAGATGTCCAGGGCATAGAAAAGATTTTTTTTCCTTGATCCGATGAAAAGAATCCCTTTGTATACGATCGGCGAAGCTACGAACGGTCCCTTGAATTCAAGAGCGAACTTCTCGAAGTGGAAATCGCGCATGTCGAATGCAAGAATACCTTTGCCGTATCCGAAGAAAATTCTGTACCCGTAAACAAACGGGGTTGATGACATGGGTAGAAAATCGCGTGTCCATAGCTGGTAGGTATAAGTTTTCTTATATTCGAAGTTGGCAGGGACTTCCCTGACAGTTCCGAAAATTCCGTCATGGCCGGCTCCTCCACGATAGTTGACTTCTTCAGTGCAGAATGCGAATACAGATGTAAAAATTATGGCTAGAATTATTCTGTTCATCGAAACCTCCTAAGATCTCCCACAATTCATATAGCATGGATCTTGATTTCTGGGCAGATTCGATTAAAATATTAAAACTATGAAGATCGGAATTCTCTATAATCATGTGGACAGTGTCAGCCGTGGTTTCGACTATGACAAAATTTCCGACAATGATGTTCTGAAAACCGTTGAGCACATAAGGGGCGCACTCGCAATCAACAACGAAATCCTGCCAGTTCTGGTTGATGATGAAATCCTGGCACGTCTGACTCCAGAATGCTTTGACCTGATTTTCAACCTCTGCGAAGGGATCGGATCCGACATTACAAGGGAAGCAGAGGTCGCAGCCGCACTCGATCACAATGGAATTGTATACACTGGTGCGGGAGCGGACGCGCTCAGCCTCTGCGTCGATAAGATCCGCACTAAAAAAATTCTGTCAGAGCATGGGATCAAAACGCCGGCTTTCCAGCTCTTCAAAAGCTCAACCCAGCGTAAAAGCAGTAAACTTAAATTTCCCCTGATCGTCAAACCGATGCATGAGGATGCCAGTGTCGGCATCAACAGGGACTCGGTAGTCAGAAACACGTCAGAACTTAAGCGCCAGGTGGATTTTATTCTTGAAAATTACATGCAGGACGCTCTGGTTGAGGAATACATCGAAGGACGCGAACTTAATGTAGCCATCCTGGGGAACGGTAGAGACCTCCAGGTGCTTCCAATTTCAGAAATTGTTTTCACCTTGCCGGATGATCATCCCAGAATTCTGACCTATGAAGCTAAATGGTGCCAGGATTCCCATGTCTATAAAAACACTACAGGCAGATGCTTTCCAGACCTGCCTAACGATGTGGCTGAAGAAGTCCGTGCTGTCTCAGTCCTGGCATACAGATTGACAGGATGCAGGGATTACGCCCGCGTAGACCTGCGGCTGTCCGGGAACACTCCTTACGTGCTTGAGGTCAACCCGAATCCTGATCTGGATGTGGGAGCAGGTTTTGAGCGCAGCGGCAAGGCAGCAGGCATGGATTACCCAAAGCTGATTGCAGGAATTATTTTGGAAACACTCAAGCGTTATCCGCATTTCCGGAAAATCTCCAGACCACTGATTGATTGCGCATCTAAACGCCTGTCGGTCCGGAGAGTGATTCAAGCAGACACCCAGGACCTGATCCACTGGTTCAACAATCCTCAGGTATCAAAGTATATGGAATCCCCGGACAAGGAATGGAATCCCGGCAACATCTATAAATATTATTTCATCCTGAACCAAAAAGACCTGGATGTTCTTTACACTGATCTGCAGACAGGGTTGAAAATCGGATACGGCCAGATATATGGCATCGATCTTAGGAAGAGAACCGCGGAAATTTCCTATCTGATCGGTGAACCCGCATTTTACGGCAGGGGTTATGGCACAGAAATGGTGGAACTGCTGCTTCAGATCGCCTTCGAAAAGCTCGGCCTGAATTCAGTGGAAGCTGGAATCATCGAAGGCAATCTCCCTTCCATGAAGGTCTGTGAACGGCTCGGATTCAAAAGAACAAAGGTCAACAAGGGATCTGAAATCATAGATGGAAAAAAGACGGACGAGATTATTTTCGAGCTCTCAGCTTCTGAATACCTTCAGAAAAATAAGCCGGCAGCAAGCTGTCTTTAGATTATGCTTCACTTCGTTTAAAGGTCCTTGGCTTTGAACAGCCCTTCTTCCAGAGCTCCCATGAAACCTGCCTTCAAGACATCCGGATCGATCGGGTAGAGCTCTTTGATCATCTGCTCTGTCAGCACTGAGTAATATTTCTGATTCGGAAAGTAATCACCGATGAATTCAAGGTCTTCATCTGTAGTCATCCAGTTTCGACTGTCAAAGATTCTCAGATCAAGAGGCCTGGAGTACTTCCGCAGGGTTTTCTTACCCACTGTATTGAAGTAGAAATCAAAGTAAGACATTACCAGTTCACGCAGGCTCCTGTAAACAGGTTCCCTGAAACGCAGCACAGTGGTATTTGATTTGGCAACTGAACCGTAAAATTTACCCCTGCGGTAAATGGCGATCACATGATCATCATCATTGAAGGCTGAAAGGTCTACGACTTTCGGAACCTGCCCGAGATATCGCAATGCGGCAGCCGCAAACAATGCGCCTTCAAAACAATGAGCGCATTTCTCTTCCATCACTCTGCGCGGGGATTTGCACTCTGGCTTCGGATTGTAGGGCAGGCTGTTCAGGAACACCTGGACATCCCATGGATTATCTAATTTGCTCAGCACAGATGTTTCACGTTCAGACCATGGGTTTTGAGCTGCCAATTCAGTCTCCAAAGAGAAAACTTTTTCAGTGCAATCTGAAAACAATCCAAGTAATTCCCGACCTGACCTGAGCGGGTCCCAACCCGCAACCCCTATCTGTAAAGTAAATTATAACCGATAAACAGTCAATCAGGCAAATTTGCGATAGACCGGCTGCCGAGTTTAACTTTTTTCAGACATGGATTTTTTTCAAAAGCCAGGCCATGTTCAGGCCTAGGTTTTCCATTGTCTTCATGCCTTCCTCGTCTTTTTCGACTTCGCCTATCGCCCGGCCGATGCCGAGATTCCAGTAAGACGAACCAGGCACGATCATTTCATTGATGAAGAAGAAGAAGTTCAGGCTTGAAAAGGCATGGGTGGCCCCGGCCCGCCTCACCGCTGTAACAGCTGCTCCAATCTTTCTGGTGTACAACCCGCCATTGGAGCGGGAAACATAGCCTGTGCGATCGATGAAAGCTTTCATGGTGGATGTGACGTCCGAGAAATAAACCGGGCTGCCCAGTATGATTCCGTCTGCTTCGCGCATCATACCGATATACTTGTTGATCCCGTCATCTGTATTCACACATTTTCCGTTCTTGTTTTTCCCGCACATGCTGCAGGCCCGGCAGGGGTGGATAAGCTCGCCTGACAGTTCGATCAGTTCAGTACTGATCCCTTCTTTTTCCAGTTCTATGAATACGCGCCTGATCAGCAGGGTGGTATTTCCGTTTTTTCGTGCACTTCCGTTAAAGGCGATGACTTTCATGGTTTCTCCCTTAAAATTTCTCAGCCAGTTTCCTTGCCAGTTCCTGGGCCTGCTGGATCTTCTCTTTCTGCACTTCAGGTCCAAGCGCATCCATGGGCTGGGCATTGATGAAAGTGATGTCAGTGATGCCGATAAAATTGAAAGCCTGACACAGGTAAGGTTCAAGCATGTCCATGGAGTGCAGAGGGCTCTCAGGTCCATAGTCTCCGCCTCTGCTGGTCACGATCAGCATCTTTTTCCCTGTCACCAGTCCTTCAGGACCCTTTTCCGTATATCTGAATGTATATCTTGGCTGCAGAATCACGTCAATAAAATGCTTTAAAGTATATGGCAATCCAAAATTCCACATGGGTGTGCTGACCAGATAGCAGTCTGCGGATTTAAAACGCTCGATCAGGTCTATCACCTTAGTCCAGTTTTGCATCTGCCCCTGGTCCAGGTCCTTTCCTGAAAGCAGGGCGTACTTGCCTTGAATCGTCCGATAGGTCAGATCCGGAAGTGCCTCTGTCGAGACATTGATTTCATCGATTATCAATTCGTTATGTTTTTTCCGGCATGCTTCCAGGAAAGTCCTGGAAACCTTCAAAGTCCTTGAATCCTCTCCTCTGGGTGTGGCCAGTATGTGCAGGAGCCTTTTCATTCTGCCTCCTTTTCTTTTTTGCTTCAATCCGGATATAATGAGCCTCTTGCAAAATTCTTTTTTGCGCTGTATCTTGGGTAGGAATTTTGTTAGAGGCTCATATGGGCACTAATCTTAAGACAAGTGCCAAATAATGTTATCACTAATCGTTGGAGATAGATATGAAGGCAGATAATTTCAGACTGGTCCGGAAACTGATTGATGCGGTGAGTCCTTCGGGCTGTGAATCCCCTGCTGCTTTGGTTTTCAGCCAGGAACTTCCAGGGATCAGGATCGAACGGGACTGCATCGGCAACACCTCAGCGATCATCACTCCCCGCCGCAGCCTCGGCAAAATCATGCTGGCAGCACATTCCGACGAGATAGGCTTGATGGTTAAATACATTGATGAGGATGGATTTGTTTATTTTTCCCCTGTCGGAGCAATTGATCCTGGTGTCCTGATCGGCGTTCGTGTAACCATGATCAATGGATCAGGAAAACAAATCCATGGCGTGATCGGCAAGAAACCGATTCATCTCATGGATGCCAAGGAGCGCGAACGGGCAGCATCAATGGACGATCTTTTCATAGACATCGGATGCAGGAAGAAGAGCGAAGCGGAAAAACTGCTGGCAGTTGGAGATACCGGGATTGTGGAATTTTCGCTTGATTTTCTTCAGAAAGACCGGATCGCAGGCAGAGGACTCGATGACCGGATTGCACTTTATGTAATCATTGAAGTGATGAAAAGACTGCACAAGGAAAAAAATAAACTGAATTTCGAGGTTTTCGGAGTCGCAACCACCCAGGAAGAAGTCGGTCACAGGGGAGCCCAGGTTTCATCGTTCAACATCAATCCGGATTGCTGCCTGGTGATTGATGTCACGCATGATACCAGCTATCCCGGGTCATCTAAACAGAAAGACGGAGATGTTACCCTGGGTTTGGGCCCATGCATCTGCAGAGGACCGATCCTGCATCCGCTTTTGACATCAATGATCGAACAATTCGCCAAGCTGAAAAAAATCCCGCTGCAGGTTGATATCGGGACAAGATCTACAGGTACGGATTCGGATCACATCCAGAATAACTGCGGAGGGATTGCTACTGCACTGCTTGAAATTCCACTCCGCTACATGCATACTCCATCGGAAATGATCGCCATGGGAGATGTGGAAAAACTGATAGACCTGATCACAGGATTTATTCTGTCATTAAAAACCAAGCCTGATTTCAGGGTGTAGTTTCGATAGGGGTTACTTGTTCCGCTTCAGCTCCAGCAGTTCCCTTCGCACAACCCTGGCAAATTCCTTCTCTTCCCTGCTCCCGCTCTTTTGAACTTCCGACAGTTCAGACACTGGATCAATGGATCTTAGAATTCGAGCCCTGAAAACATCAAATCTGTTCTCAGCTGTGGACAGAGTAGGTTTCGTTTTCAGAGGAACAATCCGGGAAGATTTCGTGGCAATGTAGATCAGATGATCTTTATCCCATGTGTTCCCGTCATAATGGAAGACAAAATCAACTTCTGTCACTCCGTCAGTGAAAGGTCCGATTTCAGCGAGGTATTTCCCGCCGCTGGCAGTCATTTTTGTTTCCACCGCTTTGCCGTCTGTCCAGGCTGTGGTATCTGAAGTCCAGTATTTTTTATCAGGCAGTTTCCAGCCATTGACACCCCAGTGAAGAGCACCAGGCTTTGCCGACCAGATCCTGATCTTGTCGGTTGCGGTGGGGTTTTCCGGTTCCCAGATTGAAACAGTATCTCCCATGTTTCCCACATAGACATGGAAGATAGCGGATCTGCCGGTATTGCCTAATGTATCCGCAGCTTCCACATAATAATTGACCATTTTATTCTTCAGATTCATGATTTTGGCGAGATAATAGCCTGCTCTGATTTTGGGAATCGCTTTTCCGCAAAGAGGGAGATCCTGGAGAGTCATGTCCAGTGAATTCCACTCGCTTCCGTTATTGTAAACCAGATCGCCGGACCCGATCGTATCCCCGGTTGTCTGATAAAATAGCTTTACAGACTTCAATCCTGATACGTCATAGACCAGAGTCCAGACAGTGAAATCCCTGGTCATTTCAGTTCCCCATTCCATTCCGCCTGGATTGTAGGGTTCGCGTTGCGGCGGAAAGATGGTGGGAGGAGTCGATTCGCCTGACGGGCTGGCAGCTCCCAGCGCATTATAACTGAGGTTGCAGGCCAGGGTGGGCTTGTCGTCCCATTCGTCCTTGCCGTCCCAGTACCAGTAGCAGGAGGTTTGGCCTTCCATCAGATATCTCCAGGCATTTTCCACTGAAGAGCTGAGGAAACCACTGGCTGCGTGTGTATGCACCTTGTTTTCCATGGCAACGACCGCTGCCCAGCTGTTGCGGTCCGAGCTTTTCCCTTTTGCCGGATCCACAGTTCCGTTGTAATAAGGGTCTCCGTTCCATTTCTTGAATTCCGGGTCTCCGATGTCGGCACCGGGCCAGGCCCCGTCTTCCACATGGATCAGGTCCGAACTGCCCGGAGGATACATGTCAAGGTAATCCTGAATCGTGGTCAGCTGATAATTGTCCGGATCTGATCCGATCCAGTTCAAGGTCTCGAAGTAATAACGCGACCCTGAGCAGCCGGCATTGTCGCCGTCGTGCGCCAGCACTACCAGGATCGGGTGGCTGTCGTCGTTCTGGTTTGCCAGTTCCTTAAGACGCGGAATCGGCGAACGGTCGCCGTAGCTGTCGTCATAACCCAGTGAGCGTGATGTGGGGACTGCCACGATCCTGGCCGGCTTGCCCTCAGGCGTGACAGCCCTTCCAGTGGAAGGATCGACTACTGCACCCAGTGCGGCTGGAAGGAGAAGGGCACTGAGGCAGCGTTTTCAGTGTTCTGCTGGCAGGACTGATTGACGTATGAAAACTGTGAATCATTGCGGATATCCGACTGGTTAGGCGGAATCATCTTTTCCCTGTCGCTGTATGGAAAACCGCTGTTGGCGCGGTCCAGATGCATGCTGTCCACCAGCACCCACTGGAAGCCTTCGTCTACCAGGGCCGGGATCATCCGTTCTGAAAATGCGTTTTCAGGCGGGAACAGTCCTTTGGAACCAGGATAACCGAACTTTGATTCGATCTTTTTGCGGTGCAGGCTGAGCTGACGCCTGATGTCAGGATATTCCACAAAAGCCATCAAAGGGTGGAAATATCCGAAACCGACCAGGTCGATCCTGGGATTGCCGAGTGCGGTTTTCCAGGTCCCTCCCTCGCGGTAGCGGCCGGCCAAGTCGTGTGAATAGGTTGTTCC